>CAZVYV010000469.1:0-2854 GCA_964630985.1 uncultured Occallatibacter sp. | reverse complement strand
CTTGCTTGGAAAGGCGCCCTTCAGCGTTCCATTCAGTACGAGTTTCAAGACGGTGGGCTGCGTTCGAAGTGGCTCCCGGATAACTCACGTCTCGGTGACAATCAATTCGCCTGGCGCCAGATCCAGCGCAGCCTCGAGTATTCCTATCAGGACGGTGGACTTCAGCGGTCGCTCGGCTTTCTCTTCCCGCAACCGTCGCCGGTCGCCGATCAGATGGGCTGGCAGCATCGACTCCAGCCAATCGATTACCAGTTTGACGAAGGCGGAAGAGTTAGGGTCAATGTCTCTCCGTGGGTTACTCAGGCGCCGGTTATTGATAATCTCGCCTGGCAACGTATCCCGCGTGCGGTCGAGTACCACTTCGATGAAGCTGGGCTCACGAAGACGATCGGATGGGCTTATCCGTACCAGCCACCACCAGCAGACTATCTCGCGTATCGTCGGCTGAATCGAGACATTCAGTACAGCTTCGATGAAGGCGGGTTGGTCAAGCCGAATGTTTCCCCGTGGGTCACACAAGCACCGGTCATTGACAACCTGGCCTGGCAGAAACTCAAGCGGTCTGTCGAATACACGTTTGATGAGGCCGTGCGGCTGGGACGCTGGATACCGGACGCATCGAATCTCGGAGCCGATCAGCTTCCGTGGCGACACATCCAGCGGAGCATCGATTATGCGTACGACGACGGTGGGCGCGCGAAGGCCTTTGGTTGGATCTTTGCGCAGCCTTCGACGGTCGATCAGTTAGCGTGGCGCGCGCTGAATCGGTTCATCGAATACGTCTACGCCGATGGTGGAAGAAAAGCCCAGTGGATACCCGATCCGTCGCACCTTGGCGCCGATCAATTGCCCTGGCGAGCGATCAAGCGATCGATCGAGTATCAGTACGATGAAGCCGGCCGCGTCGTCTCGAAGGCGCACATCTTTTCGTTCCAGGCTCCAGCGGTCGATAACCTCGCATGGCAAAAGCTTGCGCGCTGGGTGGATTACTTCTTCGCGGAAGCGGGGCGCGCGGCGAACTCGGGCTATCTGTTCACGGTGCAGGTTCCACCACCACCTGCAATCATCGTAAGGCCGATTGGATTCGCGACAGGTGCGGGACCTGTAGGGATTGTCACAAGTGCGGGTCCGGAGGGTATAGTAAGCTAATGCTCAATCTGTCGATGATCCAAGGTGCAACCGGGGGACCGTGGAATCTCAGTATCTACGAGTCTGACGGTGTGACTCCACAACCGCTTTCAGGCACCACGATAATATTCAACGCTGCGTACGCGGCCGCGAATTTCAAATTGACCAAGACCTCTCCGAGCTCCGGCATCACGATCGTGAATTCCGCAGGCGGTCTCAACTGCGCACTGTTGCAGATTGAACCAGGTGACACCACGAGCTTGAGTCTCGGGCTAGAAGCTGTTGCCGTGATGGACTGCGAGTTGAAGTTGCAGAACGGTTCTGAGGTTTACCCGCTCAACACGGGGACGCTGAGCGTCACGGGGAACGTGGGGACGCCCTGATGCTCAAAATTTACCTGATGCGCCATTGCGAGGCGGAAGACGGCGACGAGTTGGATCCGACACGCTCACTAACAAAGCTAGGCAAAAAGCAAGCTCGCATGATGGCGAAGTGGTTCGCGCGGCAAACCGAGAAACCGGAACTGCTTTTGCAATCCAACATGGAACGCAGCCAGCGCACGGCGAAGCACATGGAGAACCATCTGGAACTTGAGGCTGTGACTACCAGCGCACTCGATCCGGATGTGTCCCCGGCCAACGCCTGGCACGAAATCCTGAGGCTCGGCAATGCGGCGGGCGTCAAGTCTGTGCTCGCGATTTCCCACGGGCCGTTGCTCCCAGATCTGCTGGCGTACCTGACGGGCTCGGATTCCCCTCACCAGTTCCATTTCGCTCATGGTGCGATCGCGCACGTCAGGCCACCAGGCGCTGACGACATCGAGGACTCGAAACAGCGAGCGAGGATCGGACGCGGCAAGGAACTGACGCCCATCGCGTTCCTCCAGGCCGGCCGCGGAATCCTGCATTGGATCGTGACTCCCAACGTTGTCGCTCGCGACCAAGACGAGCTGGACAAGGTGACCTCTGACGCTACGGCTGCTGTCGAAGCGGCACTCCGATACGCTGACGCGGCGATCGCTGAAGCGCAAGGCGACTACACGTACGACGAAGTGGAGATGAAGCGCTGGAACCTCGGGGCCGGTGGAAAGTCGGGCGAGAACTGCGAAACCTGCGAGGAAAACGCAGACCGGGGATGGATCGACATGGACGACACGTTTCTATCAAGCGACGGAGACGACATCGACACGGAGCCGGCGCACCCGAACTGCGGTTGTAACGTGGAATTTCAGACCAAGCGCGTCAGGGTATACGAATCAGGGCGTAGGGTGGTCGTGGAGGATGTTCCACGTGGAACATTCACGGGTTTAGCGCCTTCAGCAGTGCGCGGCGCTGTTGCAGCTCGTAGCTCTCATGCTGGCTAATCAGCTCGCACCGGTGAGCCAGTTCGTGGTAACCCCTCAGTCGTAGCGCTTTCACGCAGGCTTCTACGCCAGCCTTGAAACCTTCCTCACGCGCTTCCCGTTCGTTTAATGGTTTCACGGTCTTACGGTAACCTCGCATGTACTCGGCTCGGCTCTCTTTCGCCATGGCCGCAATAGTACCACAACAGAAAGTTACGTAACAAACCTGTACACCACTGCTGGTATGCCGTAAGTTACTGACTAATGGCAACGGCCACGCTTTCCCCCGGTTTCGAACTTCTTGCCCGCAAGATCTCGGAAGCGGCCATGCAGCACGGAGACGTCAAAGACCGGCTGAAAGACATCATCAACGACCATGTGAAC
>CAZVYV010000468.1:0-2855 GCA_964630985.1 uncultured Occallatibacter sp. | reverse complement strand
AGCTCGATCGCCTCCAGCGTTTCAGTCACAGTGCCGATCTGGTTGAGCTTGATGAGAATGGAATTGCCCACGCCCTCTTCGATTCCGCGCTGCAACAGTTTTACGTTGGTCACGAAAATGTCGTCGCCAACCAACTGGATTTTGCCGCCCAGCTTGTCAGTTAGGATTCTCCATCCAGCCCAATCGTTTTCGGCCAGGCCATCTTCAAGCGAGACGATGGGGTACTGCCGGATCCAGTTCTCGTAGAAATCGACCATCTGCTCGCTGGTCAGCTCGCTCTTGTCGCCCTTCTTGAAGACGTACTTCTTCTTCTCGGCGTCATAGAACTCGCTCGACGCGGGGTCGAGCGCAATGGCGATCTGCTCGCCCGGCTTGTACCCGGCCTGCTCAATGGCTTCGAGGATCAGCTCGACGGCCTCGGCGTTCGATTTGAGCGAAGGCGCAAATCCGCCCTCGTCGCCCACCGCGGTGTTATAGCCCTTCTTCTTGAGCACGCTCTTCAGCGTGTGAAAGGTCTCGGCCGCCCAGCGCAATGCTTCGCTGAAGCGCTCCGCGCCCACGGGCATGATCATGAATTCCTGGAAATCCACGTTCGAATCGGCGTGTGCGCCACCATTCAAGACGTTGAGCATCGGCGTCGGCAACACGCTTGCGTTCACGCCACCCAGGTAGCGGTACAGCGGAATCTCCAGAGTCTGCGCCACGGCGCGTGCCGTCGCCATCGAGACAGCCAGGATCGCGTTTGCGCCCAGCTTTCCCTTGTTCGGAGATCCATCCAGCGCGATCATCGACTGGTCGATCAGTCGCTGGTTGGCCGCGTCCATGCCTTCCAGCTCTGGCGCAATCACCGTCTCCACGTTGGCTACGGCCTGCAGCACGCCTTTGCCGAGGTAGTGGCTCTTATCGCCGTCGCGCAACTCCACGGCCTCATGCTCGCCGGTCGAAGCGCCCGATGGCACAATCGCGCGGCCCATCTCGCCGCTTTCCAGAATGACGTCAGCCTCCACGGTCGGGTTTCCGCGCGAGTCCAGAACTTCGCGGGCACGAATGGCAACAATCTCAGTCATATTGCTCCTCAAAATGCGGTGCTGCAGCCGGTCATTCAGTTGGGGACGGCGATCCACGGCCAGGGCTTCTCCGGCGGCACTATGAATGGTGTCCAAAAGCCCTGATTCGCGCAAAAAATTCTCTCCGTCCAGCGAAGAAGTACTTGTGGAAAAGATTGCTTCTATCCATTCGAGTTTAGCAAACGGGGTGTGGATAGCCGTTGTGGCGGTGGTCACACGTCGAAGAGTCAGCAACTTATGGCAGAACGATTACTAACTTGATTCTTGCTGCCCTCGGCACGCACCGGTTATCCACCAATGCGCCATTGCCCAATGTCGCGCTACGCTTACATTGGCTGGTTTTACGCCTGCGCCGGGACAAGGGCTGCGGGTGCAGAACTTTCCCGTCCCCGCGGGGTCTCACTGAGTAAGGAGATCTTTGATTCGGGAGAGGAGATCGGGATGAAACGGACCGTTGTTGTCTACGTTGTTTTGGCCGCGAGTGCGGCTCTGTTGGGGGCGCAACAGACAAACCAGCCTTCCCCGTACGCGGGCACTTCCAATCCGCCCCCCGATGACACCATTTCCACCCCGGGGCCGGAGCCCACGCCCGCGGCCAAACCATCCCCCAGCCACTACACGCCCGCTCAGCCACCGGCACAGGCACAGCCGGCGCAGCGCTCTCTTGATGGATCTCTCTACACAGTTCCGACGAGTAATGGTGCCGCCAACGCTGGTCCGGTCCGGAACATGCCGGCCACCGATATGCGGACCAACCCGGCCGACGGCACCGACGACGGCATCGTGCAGGTTGCGCCAGATGTGTCCGCTGCACCTGCGTTGACCGAGCGCACTTCGACAACCGATCCCGATGGCGACATCGTGCACCCGGCGCCGTTGCCGCCAGGAACCCTCGGCGAAGGCGCAGTCATCCGCGTTCGTTTGATGGATCGCCTCTCGACGGCCATGAACGAGAACGGCGATTCATTCCGCACGCGCGTTGTGTCCGATGTGATTCAGGACGGTCAGGTTCTTATTCCCGCAGGTGCTGAAATCGACGGCAAGGTTGATTCGGTTTCGAGCGGCCACTTTGCGGGCCACGGCTCCATGCGCCTGCAACCGGAATTCGTAATTCTGAACGATGGTTCGCGCTTCCATCTTTACGCTGAAACCACCGGCGCGCCCGGCTCGAACGATCGAGTTGGCGGGGAAGGCGCTATTACACCCGGCTCGCGCCTGAAGAAGGTCGGCATTGAATACGGCGCTGTTGCCGGAGCAGGGGCTGTAACTGGCGCCATGATTGCAGGGCCCGGTGGAGCACTGGCGGGCGGAATTATCGGCGCAAGCGTCATCACGGTCCATCTGCTGGTCGATCATCCCCAAGCAACACTGGATGACGGCGCAGTCCTGCTGTTCACGCTTAGTGAGCCGCTCCATCTAGTCCCTGCGGCTCAAACCGGCAATTAGGTTCTGCTAAGGCAACCGGGAGCGCGGCGTGAGCCGGTTTTCCGGAACCCAGGAGGTGAGCAATGAACTGTAGTCAACTACTGGAACGTCGCACGGCAACGAATTGGGAAAGGCCCGCGCAAACCGATCGCACCTTCAGCGAGAGACCCGAGACGCAGTCTACGGAGACCTATCGCTGGAGTACAGTGCGATTCTCATCGGTCGGCCAAACGCTGGCGTCCCAGATCGCGCCATCCTTCAAAGGGTCGAACTAGCCGACACGGCCGCCGGCCAGAACTCGCGCTGATCTGGATCGATCCCAAACAAAGTCCAAGGCCTGCCTTTATGGACGGGCAAGAGGAA
>CAZVYV010000467.1:0-2866 GCA_964630985.1 uncultured Occallatibacter sp. | reverse complement strand
GGAACGAAGTGGCCGTCCATGACGTCGACGTGAATGGCAGAGCCCCCGCCGCGCTCGGCCGCGGCCACCTGGTCAGCCAGGTGGGCAAAGTCGGCGGAGAGAATCGATGGCAGCAGCTCAACCATGGAATGAATCGCAACTCCTTGCGGGGACAGTTTATCAGCCGCTGTGGGAAGCGGGAATGGCTACGCGGATGCGGGACGCGCCGCCAGCGACAGCGTGAGCACCGTGATGTCGTCCTGCTGGCCGAATTGAACAGCCGCGTCGGCAATCTGCTGCGCCGCGCGAGAGCTGAGCTGCCGCGTGCGCTCAAAGCCGAATAGCTCGCCCACTGCGTTGCGCGCTTCAACCACACCATCGGACAAGAACGTGAGCTTGTCGCCCGGCGCGAGCTGGAGAGACGTTTCGGCGTAGTCGGCGGCGGCGTCGACGCCGAGAGGTAGACCGGCGGGAATCTCGATCTCCTGGCCGTTGCGGTAGGGCGGCAACTGGCCGGCGTTGGCGATGAGCAGAACTCCGGAAGAAGAAAGATCGGCGCAGAGGCAGGTGGTAAAGCCTTCGATGCCGCTGTTGCGGAGGGCCGCGTTCAGTTCGTGGAGCACAGCGGCAGGACGCAGATCGTCGCACCGATCGGCGGCGCCGAGGAGGAGCGCCGAGGTGAGCGCGGCGGCCATCCCTTTGCCGCTGACATCGCCCAGCAGTACGCGCTGAGCGCCGTTCGGTAAAGCACGGCAGAGATAGAAATCTCCTCCTACCTCATGAGCCGGCAGAAAAGCCGAACTGACAGTAACGCCGGGCGTGACCTGCATTTTGTCGGGAACGAGCAAGTGCTGCACCTGGCGAGCGGCAGAAAGCTCTCCGCGCATTTCGGCGCGCTCGTCGGCAGCAATTCTTTGCTCATGGAAGATGTAGCCAAAGATCGCAATCACCAGCGCCGCGATGGCCAGCGACATCAAGTCTTGTACCGCGCCTCGCCAGGTTTCACGGTTAAAGATCACTTGCTGCAACTGGAACCATCCCTCGATGGTCGCCCAGATCGCGCAGAGCGCTGCAACCATGCGCATCCGTTTGGTGAGCCGGGTCCACGGCCAGAAAGCGACAAACGGAGCGGTACACGCAAAGGTCCAAATGCACCAAATGGGCTTGAAGCATGTGACCTGGACAATCAGCGAGAGCGGCAATGCCCATTGCGCGGGGAGAACAGCGGGCAGCAGCGAGCCAACGAAGATAAACACCCATGCGGCGAACACGATCCAATACAGAATCGGAACCCGCCGCTGGGCCAACGCAAAGTTGACGCGAACCAGCGCCCAGGACTCAAACATCGACAAGGCAAACAACGCGCTATCCAGCAATAAGGAGAAGCCGGCGCGGGAGAGATCGGCAATGATGATGTTGATTCGAGTGAGGCAAACGCAGCAACAGTAAATGCCGAGCCAGAACGCCGCCTTTTGTGAACGGTCGAAAAGAAAGAGCCCGACCAGGAAAAGGCCGGCTGCGCCGATCACAAGATAGCCGGAGTAGGTGGGCAGGAAACTTCTGAGACTGGTGCCCAGATTGGCCTCGGAGTATTCGAGCAGCCGTGGTCCGTCTCCGAAGACGAGGTAGAGCGGACGTCCGGGCGAATCTCCGGGCGGTAGTAGTTTTTGAACAATACGCACAGCGAAGGTATGGACGACTGGCGGGGAACCAGCCGCTGCGGAGTAGATCCACACCGGCAAGGTGACCTTGTCAAATCGGCGAGCAGGTTGTCCGTCGACAAACAGGTCACGCTGTTCCGGGCCATCGCTACTGGCGATCACCACGGGATGCTGGATTCCGCTTGCGTCAAAGCTGGCGCGGCAGCGCACCCAAAGCACCCAGGCATCGCCAGTCTCGCGATAATCGGTGTAGGGCTTCCAGCCGGTGGGGTCGACATTGGGCGCGGCCCATGCGGGGTTGTCGCCGAGCCTGTAGACGCACTGACTGTCGGGGACCTGAGTAAACTGCGCGGAAAGTGCGCAAGGCAGGGCCATGAACAGGACGAGCAGCCAGCTTCTTACTTGGCAACTTTGCATGAGGATCGACGCGTCCTCCGACGGAGAGACTCGAACGAATGATAGTCGGTGGAGGCGTGCGCGGCGAAGGATTTATTCGCGCACTGGTCACGGCTGAGGCGGCGGAAGAATCGCTTTTGCGGCCACGCGGCCGATGCCGCGAAGAATGGCCTTGATGGGCCAGTGGTCTTCGGCGTCAGGGAAAAAAATCTCGCCGGCGCGTTTTGCTTCAGGACGGTAGTACCAGCGCTTGAGCAGCGCGAGATGGCCCTGGCGGGTGGTCGATGAAGGTGGGCCAGCCGATGCAGAAAGCTCTCCGAGCACATCTTCGAGCCGCGATTCGAGAACGCCACGTGCGAGCTTCGGCGCAATGGGATTCTGACCCATCGCTTGTCTGTCTGCTCCTTCGCTCCCTTGCTCACTTGCTCCCGCGGTTCCTTGCTCACTGCCGGGGTCCCCGGCGGCTCCGCCGCTGGGGTGGCTCGTTCCCTGTTTTTCTAATCCCTGTTCCCTAATCCCTGGTCCCTGACTTTCTGATCTCTGATCTCTGATCTCTCCCTGCTCCGGAACCGGCTCAATCGCCAGCGGCTGCGCGAAGAGTGACGTTGAGCCGGACTGCTCGTTCTGAATTCGCACCCCCAAAGTTGAGAATGCAGCAGGACCGCGCAAACGGCCGTTGTGAAACAAGAAGACGGCGGCTTCGTCGAGGTCCGCCGAGGACTGGACGATGATGGCGCGGAGCTGGCTGAGTGGGCGGACAATCTCGGCGGCCAGCGCGCGCACGCTCTCAACGTGCTGCACTTGCGCGTGAAGCGCGGCGGCGGATTCGA
>CAZVYV010000466.1:0-2876 GCA_964630985.1 uncultured Occallatibacter sp. | reverse complement strand
TGTCACGCTATGCCGAGCCGATGGCGCGGCTCATTGAAGAACTGAAGAAACTGCCCGGCGTGGGCACCAAGAGCGCGCAGCGCTACGCCTTCCACATCCTGCGCTCGAGCGACGAAGACGCCAGCGCTCTGGCCGAAGCCGTGCAAGGCCTGAAGGCGAGCCTCCGCCTCTGCTCCATCTGCAACAACGTCACGGATGTTGATCCGTGCGCCTACTGCACCAGCCCATCCCGCAACCAGCGCCTGGTTTGTGTCGTCGAAGAGCCAACCAGCATCGCCTCGGTCGAGCGATCGCAAACCTACCGCGGCGTCTACCACGTGCTGCATGGAACGCTCTCGCCGCTTCACGGCGTGGGTCCGGATCAGTTGCGCGCGGAATCGTTGGTGCGCCGCGCGGAACGCGGCGAAGTGGACGAAGTGATTCTGGCCACCAGTCCCACACTCGAAGGCGAAGCAACAGCCGACTGGCTTGCAACCGCATTGCGCGGATTTCCCGTCAAGATCACGCGCATCGCAACAGGCGTACCGGCCGGCAGCGACATTGAATATGCCGATGAAGTGACGATGGCGCGGGCCCTCGAAGGACGACGCGTGATTTAGCCGCAGGCCTCACCCACCGGATTCACCCAAATTCTCTGTCAAGCCCTCTCAAGCTACCAAACTGCCTCAACCTCTTGAAAACATTCGTCAAAAGATTTTCTTGAAGTTTGCCGATTAATTCGCGCAAATCGCTAGCCTTAAAGATGAAAGGAAAATCTTCATGGCAAGCACAGCGATTTCCACCACCAACGCCGCCAGCGCACTTGCGAGCTCGAACGCGCTTGCAGGCTCAATCACAACCAGAGACACCAGCGACAATTCAGGAAAAGATGCTATCGCCAGTTGCATGCGATCCTGGAACTACGCTCACAAGAAGCGGGCTGGAGACAAAAATCCGACCTCATGGGAGTGTGAGAAGGCCGGCAACAAAGCCTATCTCAGGGCCACCCCTCCGCTGTGCGGCTACCAGAACATCTGCGATTTCATCGCCTGCATCAACTATGCGTCCATGACCGGCATTGTCACGCACAACGACGCATCGCACTATCTCGCCAATGCCAAGCTCGCTCTCTCCGCCATCTACCATCAGCCAAAGCCGGCGGCTGCCTCAACCGACCAGCCCGATTCAACCGGCTCGGAGGACGAATCTCCGTACCCCGACACGCCGAAATCTCTGACAAAAGGGGGAAATTAAACAAAGAAAAAGTTTTTATACCCCCGGGGGTATATTTTGCCATCTAAACCATTTGTAATCAACACATCGACCTCAAAACCGTCGACATATTTCGTCGATTTTGTGAGTCAAATCGGCTCTTTTCAGCGTCCGGTGGCGGGGCCTCATCCGGCCTCTGCCTCGAACGCAGAAACCAAAAGAAAAGCGGGACGGCCGGTTAGCCATCCCGCTCAAATTGGCAGGTGCCGCTGTCAGAAAACTATTTCGCTTGGCCGTCCAGCGCGAGATTCAGGTCCAGCACGTTCACGCGCGGCTCTCCAAGCAAACCGAGCGTGCGTCCATGAATGTGATCCGCAATCACCTTTCGAACTGCGTCCTCTTGCAATCCGCGTGCCTTGGCGATGCGTGGCGCCTGGAAGTAGGCATTGTCGGGCGTGATGTCAGGATCGAGACCGGAGGCGGAATACGTCACCATATCGATGGGAACCGGCTTGCCGGGGTTTTCTGCGGCTAATTTGTCAATGTCGGCCTGCATGCGCACGGGCAGCTTGGCATTCGATTGCGCAAGATTTGTGCCGCCGGAGGAGGTGGCGTCATAGCCGTTGCCTGCGGCTGAGGGGCGGGGATGGAAGTACTTGTCCGAAGTGAAGCTTTGCGCGATGAGTTCGGAGCCGATCACGGTGCCGTCCTTGCTCGTGATGAGGCTGCCAGCCGCCTGGCGCGGAAAAATGATGTGCGCGAGCCCGGTCATCAGCAGCGGGTATCCCAGCCCGAAGATCACCGCCGTAACCAGCGTGAAGAGAATCGAGGTCCTCCAAAGCGAGTGCTTAACCGTAGACTCCGGGGCGTGCGAAACATGGTGCCCTTCACGAGTTCCAAGTTCTTCGTCAATCGTCTCAACCGAATTCACGATGATTCTCCTTTGCGCGATCCGCGCACTTACGCCAAGTGCATTGCCACCAGGCAAAGATCGATGGCCTTGATGCCGATGAACGGGATGATGATGCCGCCGACACCGTAGATGAGCAGGTTGTTGCGCAGCAGCACATCGGCCGCCTTGGGCTCGTATTTCACGCCCTTCAGCGCCAGCGGGATCAACGCCACAATAATGACCGCGTTAAAAATTACCGCGGAGAGAATGGCCGACTGCGGCGAATGCAGATACATGATGTTGAGCGCGCCGAGCACTGGAAAGACGCCGGCGAACATGGCGGGAATAATGGCGAAGTACTTGGCCACGTCGTTGGCAATCGAGAAGGTGGTCAACGCGCCGCGCGTCATCAGCAATTGCTTGCCGATCTCCACAATCTCGATGAGCTTGGTGGGATTGGAATCGAGATCGACCATGTTTCCGGCTTCTTTTGCCGCCTGGGTGCCGGAGTTCATGGCCACGCCGACGTCGGCCTGGGCCAGCGCGGGCGCGTCGTTGGTGCCGTCGCCGGTCATGGCTACCAACTTGCCCATGGCCTGCTCGCGCTTGATCAGATCCATCTTGTCCTTGGGCTTGGCCTCGGCAAGAAAACTGTCCACGCCGGCTTCGCGCGCAATCACGGCCGCGGTCAGCGGATTGTCGCCGGTGATCATGATGGTGCGGATGCCCATGGCGCGGAGCCGTGCCAGGCGATCCTTGAGGCCGCCTTTTACGATATCCTTCAGATAAATGA
>CAZVYV010000465.1:0-2887 GCA_964630985.1 uncultured Occallatibacter sp. | reverse complement strand
ACCAGCGACGCCGGCAAAGCCTGAAAAAATCCTCTGCGTATACGGCTTGGCAGCCCGCTCTTCCAACGCGTTAGCTCCGCCACAGTGGTTTTCGCCGGATCGAATCCCGCCATGGCCACGCCCGCCTGTGCGGCAAGCCACTGCGTCGCCGCCACGGCAGGTGAACCCGACGCAATCTCGACCTGTGCTGCCTTTACTTCCTCTGCAGCCTGCGTCGTATAGCGTCCATCCGTAAACAGCCGCCCACCGCGGCGGGTCACGGCCAGCGCGGCGCTCGAACCGGTAAATCCGCAAAGATAACGAACGTCTGGGAGATGTGTAACGAGAAGTCCGGGGAGTCCGGCGCGAGTCAGCCTGCGGCGCAGCGCGACCATGCGGCGTAAATGATCCACGCGGTTAGTTTTATCACGGCGGGCACAGCGACGGGGCCTCGATACGAAGACGCCTATACCCGGCCCGCACAATGAGTTGCTTGAATTCCAAGAATCGACGCAAACGCTACGACCCACATCCCGGAATCCCTCAGTTGCGCCTCCGTTGATTCGAAAACCTATCACTCCTCAAGCGAGATTGCTGCCTGAGCGTGCAGATCCTCGTTCTCTATGGCCCCACGACCGTTCCTGAGCAGAAGGCTTAAGGCCGCGGCGGCGAAAGAGATGACTGCCAGGCTCACCAGCACCTGAGGGCGATAGGATCCTGCGCGATCGAAGAAGTGACCAACCACGACAGGCCCAGGACCGCCGCCCAGGGCGTAAGCCGTCCAAAGGAACCCATACAGTACCGAGAAGTGTTTGCGGCCGAAATATCGCGCCAGCAGATAAGGGCCGACATCTGCCTCGCTGCCGAGCCCAATGCCGAGCAGAGCTGCGCCGACGAGCGCCACGCCGGACGAGCCGGCAAGCGCAAGGACGAGAGTCCCCGCGGCAGCAAGCAGAAGTACGCACGTCTGGATGCGCTGAGGAGAAAGCCGGTCAATGAGGAAACCGACAAAGAGTCTGCCCACGATGCCCGCGCCGCCGCGCAACGAAAGTGCCAGCGCCGCGCTTTGCGCCGGGATGCCATGCTGCGTGAGAATGGCCGCCAGATTGGTTACCAGCCCGTTTTCGCTGAATGCCGAAAGAATGGTGATGCCGGCGAGAATCCAGAAAGCGGCGCTTGAGAGCGCCGAGCCGACGGTCGCACCCGACGCAATTGCAGCTTGTTTGCGAATGACTGGACCGAGACGATTGCGAGCCAGAAGCGCCGTGAGCGGAAAACCGGCGAGCGAAATTCCGCCCAGCAGCAGGTACGCGTTGCGCCAGCCATAGTTGCCGATGGTCCATTGCGTCAGTGGCGGGATCAAGATAGATCCGACTCCGCTCCCGGTGAGGATGAGGGCCAGCGCGAAGCCGCGATGTTTTTGAAACCACGTGAGCATGGTGCGCGTGTAGGCGAACTGCGCTGTGCCATTGGCCACCAGCCCCATGACGAAAAACGTGAGATAGAAACGGCTGATGTTGGGACCGATTCTGCTAAGCGATGCGAGGGCGAACGCAAAGATCAGAATGGAAGGAAGGATGATGCGCCGCGGCGGATAGCGGTCAAGCAGGATTCCGATAACAGGTGAAACAAATGCGACGGTGATCGCCGCCAGGCCGAATGCCCCATCAAGCGCTTCGCGCCGCCAACCCAAAGATGCATGCAACGGGTTGAGGAAGAGGCTGAAGGTGTAGGGAACGATGGGCGCAAAGCTCGTCATTACGCCGACAAAAGCCGCCGCCGCTACTCCCCAGCCGGGATAGTGGATCGAACTCTCGTCGGTGAACCCCTGATCGGCGGTCTGCTCCATCTTGGTGTCCTGTAAATTCTGGCTGGCGTTTCATTGCGATCTTATCGTTCCCCGCCGGGCGGACCCGTCTCCGGTTCAACCTCAAGCCACGCAGACCTGCTTCTGTCCTCCTTTTAGCACCGGGACAGACTCTCCGGATTTGGGCGATCCAACCGCTTTCCCATTCGCCGCTTGAATTGAGTTCTGAGGAGTAGACTGTCGCTGTGATTCGCCAAAAAGAAAACAGGCCTGCCGGGAATAATACCAACGGGACCAGCGTGGAAGGCCCCGCTCCTGCGCTGTCTCCTTCCGCGGCAAACTTGCCGGTTATTGAAGAAGCCGATGCCACCGGCGAGGTCGCGGAACTATTCGAGCGCTACCGCTCGCGTTTTGGCAGATCCACGGTTCCGGGCATCCTGAAGTGCTTCGCCACCCACCCCGCCTTATTGAGAAGCATGATGGGACTGGCCGAGGACCTCTTGTTCGTGGATGGCTCGCTCCTGCGCCGCCACAAGGAGATGATCGCAACCCTGGTTTCAGACGAGAATACATGCAACTACTGCGCGGACAGTCACGGTTATTTCTTTCGCACACTCGGCGGTTCGGCCGAGCAGCTCGCCGCGATTCAGGCGCGCGACCTGACGTCGACCGCATTCAGCCCGCAGGAACGGGCATTGCTCATTCTTGTCGATAAGGTAACCCGCTCATCGCAATCGATTCACCGTGGCGATGTTGAGAACTTGATCGAAGCCGGCTGGAGCGAGCAGCAAATCGCAGAAGCTATTCACGTCGCGGCATTATTTGCTGCATTCAATCGCATCGTGAATGCATTCGGCGTGCCCTCACAGCATATGCTCCATCTCTTCCATGAAGAGGAGGGCAATGCCCATGTTGCGCCTGTGAGGGTCTCAGATACTGTCAGTAAAACCATCGGCTAAAAAGAGGCCTTCACCGCACCTGACTGCGGAGGGGCTGATTCCGTCACGCCGTCGCGTCGGTCGCCGGAGGGTACTTTGCGTCGACCGGACCTTCGCTGCGAGCTTCAGCGGGAAGTACGGGAGACTTATCGCCGAGGTATCC
>CAZVYV010000464.1:0-2894 GCA_964630985.1 uncultured Occallatibacter sp. | reverse complement strand
GCGGCCAGCGACGTCGAAGGACTGTCGGGGCCGCTTGAAGATGTTCACGAGCACGGCGGTGAAGCTGAGTCAGCTATCGGCGAGTTGGGCACGCAGCTTTTAGAGTTGGGCGAAGCTCTCGCCGTGGCAGAAGTGCTTAAGGAGTTTGCTGGCGATGCGCTGGAGACTTACGCCAACGTTCAAAAAGCCACGATTTCATTGACGGCTCTAACCGGGGATGCTACCGCAGCCAAAGAGCAAATCGAGGATCTGAAGAACGTTGCACTTGATAACGCGCTGTCCTTTGAGACCTTGGTGGGCGCGGATCAAAAGATGACGGCGCTCGGTTTCTCGGCTGGCCAGACCAAGACGGCATTACAAGCGGCCGCTGACGCAGCCTCAGCAACGGGTAATGATTTCGGCACAGCAGCAAACGCGATTGATCGCATGGCCTTGTCTGGGACTGCGGGCGCTCGGCAGCTTGTCAGTCTCGGCATCTCTGCGGGAACGTTGGGCACAGCAATGGGGGTTGCTGCTGCTGACGTTACAACGGCCTTTAAAGCTCTCGACCAAAGCCAACGGCTCGCAGTCCTCGAAACCGCACTGAGTAAGTTCAGCGGGGTTGCTGAGCAGGTAGCGGGCGGCATAGCAGGGCAGTGGCAGAACCTCAAGACTCAGTGGGAATTCATCATGGAAGACATGGGCGCGGCTATGGCGCCCTTGGCTACCGAGATAATGACTTTCCTCTCAGGAACGGTTTTACCGGCCGTTCAAAGCGTCGTGACCCTGTTTACCCAGCTATCCCCCACCATGCAGGAAGTGGTGATAGTTGCGGGCCTAGCTGTGCCGGCGATTTATGCTGTTTCCACAGCGTTGGGCGCGCTGTCTGAAATCTTTCCTGCCATCGGCGTGGGCGCCGCCATGCTCGGGCCTGTTGTGGGGACAATTGGACTCATTACCGCGGCGTTGATCGGGATGCATCTTGACGGCTTCGACACTGCCGCAATGAACTTGTACCACGCGATTGCTGACAATTTCCCGAATATTCCGGGAATTCTAGGACCTATCGGCACAGCGTTCGATGCGCTCATCGGCAAGACCGATTCCTGGATCCAGGACATTCTCAAACAGAAGCCGCTCGTGGCTGCTGGCTTTGAGGATATGCAAGTAAAGTTGGCAGCGATAAGCCCCTCTACAGCGAATCTGAGCATATCTGGATGGCTTCAGACCATCATTAGCCCATCCAAGACCGTCACGCTCTTGCTGAATCAATTGGCGGAAGCTGTTCAGTACATCGGCACTTCTTACCAATCGATGGCGCCAGAAGTCAAGTTGCAGACTGGCATCCTCCAAACGGCCAATGATCAGTACAACCACAGCCTCGCAGAAACTGCGGGAGCATTCAACAGTCTGACTGCGCCGATTAGCCAGGTGGCGAAAGACTACGCCACGCTGCAAGCGAATTTGGCGACAGCCCAAAAGAATCTGGCGGATGTGAATACGGCGATCTCGCAGGGCGTCCCAGCATGGGGACAACTTGCAGCCGCACAAAAAGCGGTAGACGCTGCGCAGACCGCGCTCAATCCGAACTGGGTAACAGCCAAGCAGGCGGCTGCTGATCTCAATACTGCCACCAAGGATTTGAATGCTTCGCAGGGCACTCTCGATTCTCTACTTAAGCTGATAAATCCAAACGTGACCACGCTTGCGAGTGCGGAAGACGCTCTAAAGCAAGCGCAGACGAACGCGCAAGCGGCTGCTGCTGCACTCGCAACGGCGCAACAAAACCTCAACACGGCGCGGGCGGGCGGCGCTGCGAACCTTCCAGCCATCAAGGTTGCCGAAGATGAGCTCAAGGCTTCGGAGGTTGCAGGCAAGCAGGCCGCTACCGAACTAACGCAGGCACAGAAGGACGCAACGCAAGCGCAGAAGGATGCAGCGGCGGGAGCCAAAGAAGCACAGACGGCGGCTAACGACTACGCCACGATGTTGCAGACAACGGCGAAGCAGGCGCTCACAGGCTACGCCACAGACCTTGGTGCCGTCACGACCGCAGAGGCGACTTACAAAGCGGCTGTAGCAAATGAGATGGACCTGGCAGAGCAGTTGAATGTGCTCACGTTGGCTGGGCAGCAAAACAGCGAGGATTACAAGACTACCCAACTCGCGCTGGCAGCGGCACACGCACAGGTTACGAGTGACCTGAAGAATCTGAACAGCGCCACCACCGACTACAACAAGACGGTAACCACTCTCCAATCGGCACAGAAAGACATCGTAAGTTCTCAGCAACAATTGGACACGATTTATCTCCAAACCTCAATTCCAAACGTCAAGAACCTGACGGGGCAGTTGCAGAATCTCCGAGACGCAAAGACGCAGGTGGCGGCTGACACGCAAGCCGAGCAACAGGCCGAGCAACTTCTACAGGATACGTTGTCCGACTACATGAGTGGAACGGCAACGCTCGCAGACGTCACGCAAGCACAGCAGGATCTCGACAAAGCCAAGGTGCAAACCACCGGCGATAACAAGGACCTGAAACAAACCGAATCGGATCTGCAAACAGCCTTCGGACTGACGAAACAGGCGATGCAGGATATTCAGAATCCCGAAACAACGATGACGCAGAACACGCAAAATGCTAACGCGGCGTTCAGCGCTCTTGGGATTCAGTCCGCGCAATCACTTCAAACTTTGGCTGATAAGGCAACTACCGCGTTCAATACGATCACGGCGGCTGGAACCGCTTCACCTCAGCAGATCAACGATGCACAGATTAAAATGTTGCAGGCCGTACAGGCGGCGTACGTTGCGGCCGGAACGAATCTCAGCGGCACACAGCAAGCCACGCTCACGAATTTGTTGAATCAGCAGACTGACTTCAACAATTCGATGATCAACCAGTGGCACAA
>CAZVYV010000463.1:0-2897 GCA_964630985.1 uncultured Occallatibacter sp. | reverse complement strand
TGCCACAGCAGATCGGGGCGCAGGCTCTTGATGAACGGCACGGAGAGCCGCGTGGAGAAGACGTCGAACTGATCCAGCACAACCAGCGCCACGGCGACGATCAGGCCGGCCAGCCCCTGCCACAGCAACTTGGCGCGCGGCGTCAGGCCCAAGCTCCGCCGCTGGACAACTTTAATGTAGTCGTCGGCAAAACCGATGGCGCCATACGCGAGCGTAGAGAAAACCACCACCCAGACCAGCGGATTCGCCGGGTCAGACCACAGCACAGTTGGCAGCAGAATGGCGATGCAGATGAGCACGCCGCCCATGGTCGGCGTTCCGGTTTTTTTCAGGTGCGACTGCGGCCCGTCCTCGCGCACAAACTGGCCGATCTGGAACTCTCTGAGCTTCTGAATCACGTACGGCCCGATGAAAAGCGCAATCAAAAGCGCCGTAAGCGAGGCAAACGCGGTACGAAAAGTCAGGTAGCGGAAGATCCGGAACGGGTGGAAGAACGGAAACAGCTTTTCGTAAAGCAGCCAGTAAAGCAAGGAGCCTCCAAGGGCCGGGTAAGGAGGAATTCAGCTTGATTCTACAGGGTTCGGGCTCGATATCCGGTTGCCGGAAACTTGTCGCCACCGCGATGAACCACCCGGCACAACATTCACCTTCCACGACGATTTTCTCGGCGAGGCAACGCGCGCGTAAGCCCGCAGGAGACGGATCCTAGTTTGCTCTCCTGAAGTCGAGATAGGCGAGGTTCATCTGGCCCTCGGTTAGGATGTGAACAGTCAGCACGTTCCTGCCGCGCGCAAGCCTCACCCTGGCGACGGGCGCTGCCACATTCCAGTGGTGCCACTGCCGCCACGCGACCGGATCGGCTGCGTCGAATGTGGATGCAATCGTGAGCGGCCCGGTGATGGCCTCTCCATTCGCATCGAGCGAGATCGTTCCGCCGCGGTTCGAGGTGTAAAGCAGATCGGCCGCATACCACCCCGCTTTCTTCACATCCACGGTGATGTTGAACCATTCACCCGGCACGGTCCATCCGACATAGAACATGTTCGGCGGCGGCTGCACCTTGTCATATTCCGTATCGTCGATCTTCGGGTCGCGGCCGATTTTGGTATACGAAGTATCAACTCCTTCGTCCATTCTGAATTCGTTCAGATACGAACCATCCGGCGGGTTCAGCACGCCGCTACCGTTGTTCTTCGCATCCGAATCGTGGTACGCAATGCCCTCGCCGCCGCGATCGTAATAAGCGCAATAGACCTTGCCGGGAATGACCTGCGCTCCGCCACGATACCGGGTGTCCTCAAAGGCCGATCCCTTGTATTGCGCCAGAAAGGCAGTCCGCGAGTCTCTCGCACTCGATTGCGCACGCAGCCCAGCTGCCGGCAACAGCGCCAGGATGATCCACGACAAATGTCTGATTCCGTTCATCACGCACCTTCGCCGCCAAAAATCCCGATCTGCGCACACTGGGCAGCAGTCCGCTCATCCTCGTGCACGAACGAATCATAGCAGCTCAAAAAAACAACCAATTGTCGATTGGATTCTGCCCCGGCGGTTCCACGCGGTGGAAAACAGCGCGGCCGAAGAGAATTGCCCCTTCGGCCGTTGATGCACTGGAGAGCCTCTTATCGCGTCTTCGCCACTTCCTCGACCGTCACCGGATCGAGGAAAGGCATCGCCGCGCGCAATTGCTTGCCGACGATTTCGACGGGGTGCTTCGCCTCCGCCTCGCGGAAGGCCAGAAACTCCTTTTTGCCGGAATTTTGGTCTGCGAGGAACTTCTTGGCGAAGGTCCCGTTCTGAATCTCACCGAGTATCTGCTTCATCGCCTTTCGGCTCTCAGCATTGATCACGCGCGGACCGCTCACATAGTCGCCCCACTCGGCAGTGTCTGAGATGGAGTAGCGCATGTAGGCGAGGCCGCCGCGATAAATGAGATCGACGATCAGCTTGAGCTCGTGGAGGCACTCGAAGTAAGCGCTCTCGGGCTGATAGCCGGCTTCAACGAGCGTCTCGTATCCAGCCTTGATCAGCGCGCTCACGCCGCCGCACAGCACTGCCTGCTCGCCGAAGAGATCAGTCTCGGTTTCTTCCTTGAACGTAGTTTCCAAAGCTCCGGCTCTCGTGCAGCCAATGCCCTTGAGGTAGCTGAGAGAGAGCGCATGCGCGTTGCCAGTTGCGTCCTGGTGGACAGCGATGAGTCCGGGAACGCCTCCGCCTTCGATGAAGACCTCGCGTACGCGATGGCCCGGCGCCTTGGGCGCGGCCATGCCCACGTCGATTCCCGCGGCAGGCACGATCGTCTTGAAATGAATGTTGAAGCCGTGAGCAAACATCAACAGCTTGCCCGCGCTCAAGTTCGGTCCGATCTCCTCGGCATACAACTTGGCCGCGGTTTGGTCGGGCACGAGCACCATCACCACGTCGGCCCATTTTGTGGCCTCGGCGACGGTGGTCACTTCAAGTCCCGCCTTCTGCGCCTTGGCAATCGATTTTGAATTGGCTGCCAGGCCTACCTTCACCTGCACGCCCGAATCTTTCAGGTTGAGAGCATGCGCATGCCCTTGCGAGCCGTAGCCGATGATGGCCACCTTCTTTGCCTGGATCAGGGTGAGGTCAGCATTGTTGTCGTAGTAAGTCTTCGCCATGATTTTCCTGTTTTTCCTTTTCACTCGGGGTTGAATTTTGTTTCGAGCGGACTGGTTTCGCTATCGGTGACGTGGCGTCACCCATCCAAACCGGAGGCCGCGCAGAGTTTGAAGAATCCGTGGAGGTCCTTCCTCGATTGAAGGTGCTGGGTCTCCCAGCCTAAGCCTTTACGAAGGTCGTTAACCCCCGTCGAGTGCGCTCGCGAAGCTGGCAGTTCCGCAGTTGATCCGCGAGGGCCTCCAGATTAGGAA
>CAZVYV010000462.1:0-2902 GCA_964630985.1 uncultured Occallatibacter sp. | reverse complement strand
TATGTTGCGAAAGCCGCCTGTGTGAAAACCCTGTTATCATGCGCCAAAGGAAGAGGAATGGCGGACGCATCGAGCCACAATTCGGCGGGAGCGCGCTTTCGCGCTGCACTGGCGGCTGAAAAACCCTTGCAGATCGCGGGCACAATCAACGCCTACGCAGCGAGGCTCGCCGAGGCCACAGGCTTCCGCGCGATTTATCTTTCTGGCGGCGGCGTGGCCGCCAATTCACTCGGCGTTCCAGATCTCGGCATCAGCACCATGGAAGATGTGCTGACCGATGTCCGGCGCACCACCGACGCCTGCCCGCTGCCCCTGCTCGTCGACATTGACACTGGCTGGGGCGGAGCGTTCAACATTGCGCGGACAATTCGCGAGATGATCAAGGCAGGAGCAGCCGCGGTACATATTGAAGACCAGGTCAGCGCCAAGCGCTGCGGCCACCGCCCGGGCAAGGAGCTAGTCCCAACAGAAGAGATGGTCGATCGCATCAAGGTCGCGGTGGACGCGCGCACCGATCCGCACTTCGTCATCATGGCGCGAACGGATGCGCTCGGAGGCGAAGGCCTGAATCGCGCCATCGAGCGTGCGCAAGCCTATGTGGCGGCGGGAGCCGACATGATTTTTGCCGAGGCGGTGACAGAAGCATCGATGTACACCGCATTTCGCAAGGCTGTGGGCGTGCCAGTTCTGGCTAACATTACTGAGTTCGGCAAAACTCCGCTCTTCACGCGTGAGGAGCTGTCAGCGGCGGGAGTCGACATCATCCTTTATTGCTGCGCTGCGTATCGCGCGATGAATGCCGCCGCGCTCAAGGTCTACGAGGCGATTCGCGCGGAGGGAACGCAGAAGAGCGCCCTCCCGGTGATGCAAACCCGCGACGAGCTGTACCGCTATCTCGATTACCACGCATACGAGCGGAAGCTGGATGAACTTTTCGCCAAAGGCACAAAGTCAGAGTAGACACTTCCCACATTGATTCGTTACGTTAATGCTCTCCGGGGGTCGAACCATGAGCGTTCAAGAGGCGAGCCACGCGCCCGCCTTCAAACCCAAGAAATCTGTCGCGCTTTCCGGCACCGCCGCCGGTGAAACCGCCATCTGCACCGTCGGCCACACCGGCAATGACCTGCACTATCGCGGATACGACATTGCCGACCTGGCCGAGCACTGCGAATTTGCCGAAGTCGCGCACTTGCTCATCCACGGCACGCTGCCAAATGCAACGGAACTGGCCGCCTACAAGACGCGGCTTCTCACCTTGCGCAGTTTGCCTGTTGAGGTGAAGCGGGCGCTCGAACTCGTGCCCGGGCACTCGCATCCCATGGACGTTCTTCGTACCGGAGTCTCCGTGCTGGGTTGTTTGCGCCCCGAAGCCGAGAACCACAACGTCGCAGGGGCGCGCGAAATCGCCGATGCCCTGCTGGCCTCGATGGGGTCGATTCTCCTTTACTGGCACCACTTTGCACGGAACGGCAAGCGCATTGAGGTCGACGCCGACAGCGAACCGCTGGCTGCGCATTTTCTCCATCTGCTGCACGCGCGGGAGCCCACCAAGCAGTGGGTTCATGCCATGCAGGTTTCGCTCATCCTCTATGCGGAGCATGAGTTCAACGCGTCCACATTCACCGCCCGCGTGATCGCGGGAACCGGCTCCGACATTTACTCCTGCATTGTCGGGGCCATTGGCGCGCTCAAGGGACCGAAGCACGGCGGTGCCAACGAAGTCGCTCTCGAGATTCAGCAACGTTACGCGACGGCTGACGATGCTGAGGCAGACATTCGCCGCCGCATCGATCAGCGCGAAGTCATCATCGGCTTCGGCCACCCCGTCTACACCATTAGCGATCCACGCAGCAACATCATCAAAGCGCAGGCGCGCAAGTTGGCGGTGGACGCCGACGGCCAGCGCCTTTTCTCCGTCGCCGAGCGGATCGAGAACACCATGCACGACGCCAAGCGCATGTTTCCCAATCTCGATTGGTACTCGGCTGTCGCCTATCACTTGATGGGCATTCCGACCGACCTGTTTACGCCGCTGTTTGTGATGGCACGGACCGCGGGCTGGTGCGCGCACGTCATCGAGCAGCGGCAGGATGGCAAGATCATTCGGCCGTCGGCAATCTATACTGGGCCGGAGAATCTCGCATTTGTGCCGATCGAGGCACGGGAGTAGGAAGACAGGAGCCCGCGTGTCGTCGCACATCACCAATGAACTCCCAGCGCCGGACAAGGTCCTCACCGACATTGCCGACTACGCGTTGAATTTCGAGATCGAGAGCGATCTCGCGTATACGACGGCGCGCTTTTGCCTGATCGACACGCTGGGATGCGGCCTCGAAGCGCTCGAATATCCGGCTTGCACCAAGCTGCTCGGCCCCATCGTGCCCGGCACCGTTGTGCCGAATGGCGCGCGCGTTCCCGGCACCAACTTTCAGCTCGATCCCGTGCAGGCCGCCTTCAATATTGGAACCGTCATCCGTTGGCTCGACTTCAACGACACATGGCTGGCCGCGGAGTGGGGCCATCCGAGCGACAATCTCGGCGGCATTCTGGCGACGGCTGATTGGCTTTCGCGCGCGCCTGCCGCGGGCAGACCTTTGGTTAAGATCCGTGATGTGTTGACGGCCATGATCAAGGCGCACGAGATTCAGGGCTGCATCGCTCTCGAAAACTCGTTCAACAAAGTTGGCCTGGATCATGTGGTTCTGGTCAAAGTCGCGTCCACCGCCGTCGTCAGTCAACTTCTCGGACTCAACCGCGAGCAGACAATCAATGCGTTGTCGCTCGCATGGGTTGACGGGCAGAGCCTGCGCACTTATCGCCACGCGCCCAACACCGGTTCACGCAAGAGCTGGGCCGCGGGAGATGCAACGAGCCGCGCGGTGCGATTGGCATTGATGGC
>CAZVYV010000461.1:0-2909 GCA_964630985.1 uncultured Occallatibacter sp. | reverse complement strand
GCCGGCGTCGATGCGCAGCGTGATGGTGGGCTCGTCTTCGCCAAGGATCCTGACGGCAACGTCTTCATCTTTCTTTCAACGGGTAAGTGACGAGCTCTAGTGGATCGTCTTCGATTTCCGCTGCATATAGTCCATCATCACGTACTGCCCCAGCGTCGCCGGGGTGGTGAAGTACGCCTTGCCTCGGCACATCTCCGAGACTTTGTGCACGAACTGAACCAGCCCGTAATCCTGCGCCAGCATGAACGTATTGATCATGACGTTCGACCGCTTGCAGCGCGCCACTTCTTCCAGCGTTTCGCTCACCACAAGAGGATCGAGCCCGTAGGCATTCTTGTAGATTCTTCCGTCCGGCAGCGTCAGGGCCGAAGGCTTTCCGTCCGTGATCATCACGATCTGCTTCATGTCTTTGCGCTGCCGCGACAGCACGCGTTGCGCCACGCGCAGTCCTTCGCGCGTATTCGTATGCCAAGGCCCCACCTTCACCCGCGCCAGCTGCGATACCGGCATCTCCTCGGCTGAATCGTGAAACAGCACCAGTGACAGCGAATCGCCGGGGTACTGCGTGCGGATCAGGTGTGAAAGCGCCATGGCCACGCGCTTGGCCGGCGTGAACCGGTCCTCGCCGTACAGAATCATGGAGTGCGAGCAGTCCAGCATGACCACCGTCGCGCACGAGCTCTGGTAGTCGCACTGATGCACTTGCAGATCGTCGTACTCAAGATTCAGCGGGAGCGCCAGGCCATCGCGCGCAATCGCCGAGCTCAGCGTCGCCGTCGTATCCAGATTCAGCGTGTCGCCGAACTCGTATCGCCGCGATCCACCGCTCGTTTCAATTCCCGTCGCCCAGTGTCGCGTGTCATGGCGTCCGTAGCTCGACTTGCCCAGCGATCCCATCAGATCGCGCAGCGTCTTGAATCCCAGGAAGTCCAGGCTTTTGTCCGTAACCTCAAAGCGCACGTTCTCGCGATCGCGGCCCTCCGTATTCCCCACTTGCCCGTTCGCCTCGTCGATGCGAGTCGGCCCATTCTGCGGCATGGCGGAGATGTAATTCTCCTTCTCCATCCGCTCCATCAGCTTGTCGATCAGTTCGTCCAGCGTGCCTTCGGCCATCATCCGGTCGAGCAGCTCGCGCGTCTCGCCGTCAAAGAAGTCGCCCGACTCGAGGACGCGCCGCAGCGCCTCGCGCAGATCGTCCATATTGTGGTCGAGATCCTGAAGGCCATTCAATGGGTCGTAGTATCCCGAGTCGAGCAGATAGTCAGAAAGAGCCTGCAGCAGGCCCTCGAGATCGATCTCCGAGGCCAGATCGCCCGTGTATTTTGTGTATCGAATACTTTTCATCCCGCTCCTCGGTCTTGTCGCTCCCCTGCTCATTTGCTCCGTGTATTAATTCAATCCCCCGCCCCTTCGCGATCGCCGCGCGCGTTGCCAGTCTTCGTACTCCATCTCCAGCTCTTTGCGTTCCGGCATTGCCTCCTCGCGATCGCGCAATCGCACACTCTTCTCGGCGGCAAACCCATGTTGCTCGTTGCGGCTCAGCTTGCGATGTGCCACCAACCCCTCCAGCAGAAACTCCGCCGCGGCGGCTACCTTGGGTGCGGCATCGCCGGACTTTACGCCCAGCGGCGTCAACTTTTCCACGAGGCCCTGAATCCCCTTCAACTCCTTGAGTACTGCGGCTGCGGGTTGATCTTCCTCCATCTTCACCGTTCCGCCGAGATTGAACCATTGCTCGATCTGGGCCGTGTCCACGCCGTCAAAGTAGCGGTCGTAAACCTTGCCGACCGCCGTGCGAATCAGATCTCGCACGACCGTGTCTGCGCCCTTCATCTCGCCCTCGTACTCAAGTTCGAGTTTGCCGGTGATTCCCGGCATCGCTGCGTAGATGTCGCTCACCCTCGGCAGCACCGGGGTATCTCCGGTCCCGAGCGCCCTTCTCTCCGCATTCGATACAACCAGCTCCAGCGTCGAAATCGGCAGCCGCTGGCTCACGCCGCTGCGCTTGTCTACCTTTTTGTCCTCGCGCGCGCTGAACGCCACCTGCTCCACCACCTCGCGCAGGTATTGCGGAATCTCAATTGCGTCTTCTCCGCGCGCCGCCCACGCCTCCTGCGCCGTAATCGCGACGCCCTCTTCGAGCGTCTCCGGATAGTGCGTCCGAATCTCCGACCCGATTCTGTCCTTGAGCGGCGTAATGATCTTTCCCCTCGCCGTGTAGTCCTCCGGGTTCGCACTGAACACGAGCGCCACATCCAGCGCCAAACGCACCGGGTAGCCCTTAATCTGAACGTCGCCTTCCTGCATGATGTTGAACAGCGCCACCTGAATCTTTCCCGCCAGGTCGGGCAATTCATTAATTGCGAACAGCCCGCGATTGGCGCGCGGCAACAAGCCGTAGTGCATCGTCAGCTCGCTTGAAAGGTCCTCGCCGCCGCGCGCCGCCTTGATGGGATCGAGATCGCCGATCAAATCCGCAACGGTCACGTCCGGCGTCGCCAACTTTTCCACGTAACGTTCATCGCGGCCAAGCCACGCAATCGGCGTTGCGTCTCCGCGCTCCGCAATCAGATCGCGGCAGCGCCGGCACAACGGCTTGTATGGATTGTCGCGAATCTCGCAGCCCGCGACGTATGCCATCCGCTCGTCGAGCAACGCCGTCAGCGCGCGCAGAATTCGGCTCTTCGCTTGCCCGCGAAGCCCCAGCAGAATAAAGTTCTGCTTCGACAGAACCGCGTTCACAATCTGCGGAATCACCGTGTCTTCGTAGCCCACAATGCCGGGGAACACCGTCTCCCGTGCTTTCAGCCGCGCCATCAGGTTCGAGCGCATCTCGTCTTTCACGCTGCGCGTTTTCAGTTGCGCTTCTGAGAATTGTTTGCTGGCGCGCAGTTCACCCAGGGTCTGGG
>CAZVYV010000460.1:0-2911 GCA_964630985.1 uncultured Occallatibacter sp. | reverse complement strand
CCGGGCTTGATCGGCCGGGCGCGAAGGAGACTGGCTATGGCTAAGGCACAAGCAGACGAAAAAAATACCTACAGGCTTTTGGAACTACGCGCCGACAACTTCAAAAAGTTGAAGGCGGTCGCGGTCAAGATCGATGGTACGGTGCTGAAGATATCGGGGAGAAACGAATCAGGTAAGTCGAGCATTCTTGATGCCGTTGCTGCTGCGATAGGCGGCAAGGATGCTTTTCCGAAAGAGCCGGTCCGAAAGGGAGAAGACAGGGCCGAAATCTTCCTGGACTTTGGCGGATTGAAGCTAACGAGGCGCATCTGGAATAAGGAAGGGGGAGGCGTCAGTCACAGCCTCACTCTTGAGTATGCTGATGGCAAGAAGCCAAGGCATCCTCAGGATGTTTTGGACCTGTTGCGAGGTAGCGATCTTGCAGATGATCCGATTGCTTTTACTCGGTTGAAGGCAAAAGAAAGATACGACATTTTAAAACGGCTGGTTCCAAACTTTGATTTCGACGCGCAGGCCAAGGCACGCCAAGAACTGTTCGATGACCGCACAGACGTGGGCCGGGCGTTCGACCGCGCGAAGGGTGCGGCCGAATCCATCGAGGTTCCGTCGAACGCTCCTGCCCTCCTGGTCGACGTCACCGAGTTGGCGGCAGAGCTACGGGCGGCCGGGGATCATAACGCGCTGATCGATAACCGGGCACGGCGCCGGGAGGAGACCGCCGAGAAGATCGAGGCGCTACGGGACGAGGCTGACCGGCTCATGGCTGAGGCCAAAGCCAAGGAGGCAGAAGCGACGGAACTTGAGGAAAAGCTGCGCGGGGCCGAACCGCTTCCGGCCAAGGTCGATACGACGGAAATCGAGCAGAAGATCAGCGCCGCTGAAGGGCTGAACGCCGGGGCTAGGAAGCGCGCCGATCGCTTGGCGCGGCAGAGCGAGGCCGATGGCCTGGACCTGGAATATGCGGCCCTGACGGCCCGTATCAAGGCGATTGACGAGGCCAAGGCAGAGGCGATCCGGAAGGCCAAGCTTCCGGTGCCGGAACTGTCGTTCGGGGAAGACGACATACTTTTGGATTCTCTGCCGTTTGACCAAGCCTCGACCGCGCGCAAGATCCGGGTCAGCACCGCGCTCCTGATGGCGCTCAAGCCGGAACTCAGGGTGCTGCTGATCCGGGAAGGCTCGTTGCTCGACGACGCCGCGCGAGCCGCGCTTGAGGCTGATGCGGAAGCCCATGACTTCGTCGTTTTGATGGAGGTAGTAGGTGACGGGGGTGGCGCAGGCGTGACGATAGTCGACGGGGAGATTGTATAGATGGTGGAAACATTCTTTGTCTTGGTTCTGATCTATTCTCCGTTTCAAATGGAGATCGAGCAGTTCCCGTCGAAAGAACAGTGCATCGCGGCTACGCATGGACGAATAGGGGAAGCCATGAAGGTTGTCGCCTGGGATAACATGGCAGGATCTAATCCGATCCCCCGCGTCATCGCTGCGTTCTGTGCCGATGGACAGGCGGGACCACCGTCATGACCGATGACCGCGAACTTTGCGAATGCCCGAGGTGCGGCAGGAACCATTGGAAGCTTGGCAATCCGCCATGGCGCAGGAAGGAAAGTATGAAGGAATTTATCAGAGGTTTCATCGGATCTTTGACGGCCGCCGGTATCATCATCAGCTATTTCGAATATTCTGCTCACCGCGACTTTGAGCGGAACGAGGCGCAACTTTCGAAGATGCTTGGCGCCGCAGTGGATACCTGCGATGCCAAGAAGGTGTCGCCATGAATGATATCAGGCCGACCGTCAAGTTTCGGATTCCAGTGCCGCCGTTCGAACTTCTGGATTCCGACAAGAAATACCTCGTCGATATGCCGGCCAGGATGGTTCACATCCTGATGTCGGTTCAGGCCGGGGATAGCTACGCCAATGTGGCTGCGGCCTACAATATTCCGATCGGCACGGTTCGGAGCCGGGTGCATCGCGTCAGAGCCTATGTCCTGCGGAAGCGGGCTGAGAAGGAGGCGAAGATATGACGGATCTTTTGGAAATCATTTTCTCGTTTCTGGCTCTCATCATCTTTTGTGCCGGCTTCAAATCATCTGTGTTTCACGGTGGTCCTGGTCTGTTTGAACTGACGGGAATGCTGTGGCGTGGAGAGATCAAGAGCAAGAAAGTCATGCGCTACACGGACGAAGAACGCGAAGCCGTCGAGGCGTGTGCTATCGGCATTGACGCATTTGTCCGCGTCGCGGCAGTGGCGGCTCACCGAGCATTGAATGCCAGGGTCATAAAGCAGCGCGGCCGGTTGCCGTATGGCGATCCGCATTTCGAGTTTATGCGCGAGATTGATACGCCTTGTCCTGACTACTCGTTGCGTGCCGCGCTGCGGGCCAAAGTCATCGCTGCTCGTCGAAATAGGATGTGACAATGGCCAGTCGCAAAGAACGATGTCGCCGTGGCCATCTGTACAACGAAAAAACCACAAACAAATGGATGCGAACTTGCACCGTCAACGGCAAGACCTATCGATACGAGGTCAGGGCCTGCGCAAGTTGCCGATCCATCATGAACAAGGTCAGGCGCGATCGGAAAAAGCAGGAGAACGAAATCAGATGCCAGTGATCTACCAGACGTGTGAAACTTCTATCGAGAAGAGTGGGCCGTGCACCGGGAACGTTACCCGCCCCGTTGCCTTTTGCGATAGCAAGAACACGGCATCGATCCTGTGCGATGCTATTGGCTTGTTGGCCGTGGCCTACCGCAGGCATTACCTGGACGGCGAAACTTCAGAATCCGCCCGCATCATCCTGACCAAAGCAGGGTTGATATGATCGCGCAACAGACCGACATGAAGCTTGGAAAGTGTCGCTGGTGCGGCGATCGAACTAACATCTATCGTGACAACAGATTGTGCG
>CAZVYV010000459.1:0-2919 GCA_964630985.1 uncultured Occallatibacter sp. | reverse complement strand
CGTATACTGTGTAGGATTATTCGCATCTCCCGCAGGAGCGTACTTATTCATTACGTCAAGGAGCGTATTAGTGGGTGCGAAGTCTACCATTAGTTTCTTATTGAGGTCAGCCAGTAAAGCAGCGTAGCCATCGACAAGAGAATTAAATATACGATAATTCTCATTATCTCTTGCTTGTCCTGTGTTATAAGGCCGTAGATTACCAGGATTACGATTGCGCCAACTCCTAGAGCCGTTAGGAACTGCATTGTTCTCCCCCTTCGGAATCCATCCCTCAAACTGCATAATAGCATCTGCAAGTGCTTCTATGGGATTCATTTAATACCTACTTCCGTTAGTTCATTGAATTCACCCTGCGCTGGACTCTTCTTTACTACTCCATGCAGTCGTCCTAGTATCTCGCTCTCCTTCACGTAACGAATCTTAATCTCATTCTTGGAACCCAGCTCGAAGATATTCCCACAATGCGCGTGGTAGAGTACACGATCTCCTTCTTTGAGGCAAGCCTCTTTAGGTAACTTCACCCATTCCCCTGCTATGCGATTGTAGCCGCATAGGGGACCGAGTGCCTTAATGACTCCTGTAGTCGGGCGCGTCTTCGCATCATCGGGGACTATGATACTACTTGTCCCCGTCCCATTACACAAATCACAGGGCTTGTACTTAAGCGTGCGTTGTAATGGGCCTTCGCCAGTAGTGCAGGAAGTACAAGGACCGGGATTACGATTCTCAGGCTGGCCCCTGTAAGTACCGCGCCCCAGACACTCAGGGCACGTTTCTTTGTTATGTCCCTTCCCATTGCACTTCGTACAATCACGGCCAGATTTATATTCATCCTCAAGAACTATAACACGGTCTTGGGTAGCTTCCATTACGAGTTCTTCATTCAAAACGGCAAGTGTAATCATATTCTCCTTTAATTATGGCCACTTTGTAGCGAATTTGGACCAGTGTTCTATTAGTTGATGCCCAGAGGCTCCTTGATGTTTTAATTCACAGAAACCTATAGTCTCCAGTAAGTTAATAATAACACTCAACTGATCTGGAGTAACGTGTCTGCTGTTGAATTTAAGAATCTCCTTGTACGAAGTTATGCCGCGAGACTCTATGAACTTCATAATTCGCTCTTGTCCTACTGCAAGGGGAGATTCCCCAACTGCTCGGAAAGTAACATCGACGTTATCTCTAATATCCTCCACAAGCCGAATTGCATCACTGAGTTGCTGGCTTGAAATTGTGAAAGTGTCACCTTCGGAGAAGCTGAGTGCAAGAGCACACTTGAGAACGTGGCTGGGTATTCGAGACTTAAAGTTGATAAGGGCATCACTTTCAAATTCGGAGTTACTATTTGCTCCTCCTGCATAGCTACTATACATGGAATTCCAGAGCCTCTTGGCATCATCAGTAAGAAATACTTCCCCTTGGAGACGAGAGATATGCTTAAGGTCTTCAACAAGATCGTGCTCAAGCTGTGAACGGCTTCCATTGGGACTCCCGAAGTGTTCAGTTAGTAATTGACTTTTCTTAGTAGCATACACGAAGATACAACGAGCGGTAAAGCCCCCAGTAACGGGAGCCATTGTATCTTTAGTAAGTTTCCTAATATAATCTGGCACACAACCACCGAGGATAGAAACACACATATCCTTGATAAACTTTGAAGACTTGTTCTTTGTCTGGTAGTCATATTCGTATTTGCTCCATATAGCACATAGGAATTCGTGCATCCAGTCACTACTACGTAGAAGAACAGGAAGCTCCTCTGCTAGAAGACACGCAGTATGCTCCTTCACCGCAAGCGCGCCTATTACTGCGCCGCCTTGTTGAGCTATAACGGGATGTATATACCCATCCGCTATTCTCTCAATAATCTTCTCCGCAGTAATGCTATCACTCAAAAAATTAACGGTGCCAGCTTCTTTAGCCAGATTAGTAGCCGGTATTATTGCGCTGCCTTTACCTATGCCCGGAGGACCGATGAGTATTATGTACTGATTCGGAAATACCTTGACGGAGTGATACCAGATAAAGGCATTCCTCTTCAAAGTAGAAGCTATTACTGAAATCCCACACCACAGATTATACGTAGTAGGATTTTCCGAACCAGCCATTAAGTTCATATATTCCTCAAGCCAAGGTCTCTTGAGTAGACGGGACATCTTTTAGCTCTTCTTTCTTCCTGTGCAGCGCGTCGTAGGCTTCACGGAGTGCGTCCTCACTCATTTCACGTACTTTTACTGTGTTATTCCAGTCATAACCAAGCTCCGCTTCTATGGGAATATTGATTTCAATTCCGTTATCGAACGTGATGGGGCGGTCGAAGCTCTTTCTAGTTTCGTTAAAAACTCCCCTAAGTGTATCGAAGCTATCAGGTACTTCTTGGCAAAGACTGTCGTGGCCATCGTGGACAATGTAATCTCGACCGTTAAATCTGTTATCAAGGTACGTGACTGCAAGACCTGTATTGTCCCCGACCACAGACTGGGGTATATAAGCGCAAGCTTCGTTAATAATGTCCCAATTCTTATCATTTGGTCGTAGTCCAAAGAAGAGTCTTTCCCGTCCAAGTGGAGTACGGAGGAACTTTTTAGAGAAGAGCTGGTCCTCAATATATTTATGGAATACAGCGGCAATATTAGGGTCCGCATTGTTTACTTTCTCCAGCATGGATTTACATACTTCTACTCCAAAGGAGTAGCCTTCTGCGGCGAGACTTTCTGACATGCGTTGGGGGCGGAGACGGTAATTGTTAGCGTGTCTTGATTTCTTGCCAAGGTAATAGTGCATCTCAGCCCCTGCATCTTTTCTAGCTCTACCAGCGCGCAAGTCAGCTTCGGGCACGCCGAAAATAATGCTTGCAAATCTGTAATGCCTATTAACTCCATTTCTCATTTCCTCCAGAGCTTGATAGTTCTGAGC
>CAZVYV010000458.1:0-2939 GCA_964630985.1 uncultured Occallatibacter sp. | reverse complement strand
CCGGGAAGCTGCCGAGCATGCCTATTTATAATCCGAACGAGCGTTCAACCCACATCCCCACCGCTCCGAGGAGCCGCAGAATGACGTTGACCATTCAGGAAATCATGGATTTCCTGCCCCACCGCTACCCCTTCCTCCTGATCGACCGCGTGCTCGAGTTCGAGCCGCAGAAGCGCGTCGTGGCGATTAAGAACGTGACGATGAACGAGCCGTTCTTCCAGGGACATTTTCCCGGCGCTCCGATCATGCCCGGCGTCCTGGTGATTGAGGCTATGGCGCAAGCCGGGGCGGTGCTGCTGCTTTCGGAACTCGAAGACCGGCACTCAAAATTGGCGGTGTTTACCGGCATTGACGGCGCCAAGTTCCGCCGCTCGATCACTCCCGGCGATCAAATCCGCATTGAGGTAAACGTGGTGAGCTTTCGTCCGCGCGCCGGCAAAATGGAAGGAAAGGCCTACATCGACGGCAAGCTGGGGTGCGAGGCCACGCTGACCTGCATGATCGTGCCGCGCAGACAGGAATCGAAAGCCGCAGCGGGCTCGACCGAAGGAGCGGCCCCGTCCGAGGCGGCCCAGTGAGCATCCACCCCAGCGCGGTAATCGCTGAGAGTGCGCGCGTTCCCAAATCGTGCACCATCGGCCCTTATTGCACCGTCGGACCCGAGGTTGAGCTCGGCGAAGATTGCAATCTCATTTCGCATGTGGTCATCGACGGCCGCACCCGCATCGGCGCTCGCAACATTTTTTATCCCTTCGGAGCCATTGGCCTCGCGCCGCAGGATCTGAAATATGCCGGCGAGCCGACCGCGACCGAAATCGGCGACGGCAACACGATTCGGGAATCTGTGACCATCAGCCGCGGCACAACCGGTGGCGGAGGCGTGACGCGCCTCGGCTCAGGCAACCTGCTCATGGCGTATGTGCACATCGGGCACGACAGCCAGGTCGGCAGCCACTGCATCCTGGCCAACAATGCGACGCTCGCAGGACACGTCGTCATTGAGGACCACGTAACGCTCGGCGCTTTTTGCCCCGTCCACCAGCACTGCATCGTGGGGGCCTACTCCTTCATTGGCGGCGGCACCATTGTCACCCAGGACGTGCTCCCCTTCTCGCTCACTTCGTCGAAGCGCGAAAATCGCGCCTTTGGCATCAATAAAATCGGCCTCGAGCGTCGCGGATTTTCGCCGGAACGTTTGCAGCAACTGCAAAAGGCCTACCGCGTTCTGCTTGCCGCAAAGCTCAACACCACACAGGCGCTCGAAAAGATGCGTGAGCTTCCCGGCGACGATGTGGCCCTCCTGGTCAGCTTCATCGAACACAGCAAGCGCGGGGTCATCAAATAAAAATGAAGCTCGGCCTCATTGCCGGCAATGGCCGCTTTCCCTTCCTGCTGCTTGATGCGGCGCGGGCGGAAGGCCTTGAAGTCGTGGTCGCGGCCATCAAAGAGGAAACCGACCCCGAAATCGACCGCCGCGCCCAGTCGGATGCCGGCATCACCGTACACTGGCTCTCGCTCGGTGAGCTTTCGCGCCTCATTGAGACCTTCCAAAAGGCGGGTGTCGCCAAGGCCGTCATGGCCGGCCAGGTAAAGCACAAGCAAATCTTCAGCAGCATCCGGCCCGACTGGCGCCTCGCCAAGCTGCTCCTCAACCTGCGCACCCGCTCAACCGACGCCCTGCTGAGCGCGATTGCCAAAGTGCTCGCGGACGAGGGGATCGAGCTGATCAGCTCCACCACCTTCCTCGAGCCGCTGCTCGCCGAGGAGGGTGCGCTCACCAGCCGAGCTCCTGACGAAGAGGAGTGCCGCAACATCGAATACGGATTGGGCGTTGCGCGGGCCCTCGCGGGGTTCGATATCGGCCAAACCGTCGTCGTTGCTGCGCAAGCCTGCGTGGCTGTCGAAGCTATGGAAGGCACGGACGCAACCATCGAGCGCGCCGGCCGCCTCATGCACTCGCTCGACGATTCCTGGGAGGGCGACGCCGCAGAGGAGCCTGCGGCAACTGACCCGTCCCTCCTCGCCCGCCGCCTGACCGTCGTCAAAGTCGCCAAGCCCAACCAGGACATGCGCTTCGACGTGCCCGTAATTGGGGTTTCGACCGTCGAAACCATGATTCGCGCCGGAGCAACCTGCCTCTCCATCGAGGCTGGCCGAACCCTGCTGTTCGACCGCGACGCCCTCCTCAAGCGAGCAAGTGACGCTGGAATTACAATTGTCGCGGCGCCCCGGTGATAGAGTGAACAGTGGACAGTGAACAGCGGTCCGTGACCGCACTCTCCATCTGGTATGCTCCCCATTTTCGGTTCCCTGCCCCTGGAGGTTTGAGATGAACAAGTTTCTGCTTATCGGAATTTTGGCGGCGTTGGTGCTTGTGATTGCTGCCGTGCCCTTTATTACCGCCCACGCTGACGACTCCACGATGCCCGCGGTGGGACAGCTCGCGCCCACCTTCACCCTGCCCTCGCAAACCGGCGAGCCGATCTCGCTCGATAGCTTTCGCGGCAAGTGGGTCGTCCTCTACTTCTATCCCAAGGACATGACCACCGGCTGCACCATTGAGGCGCACAAATTTCAGGACGCGCTGCCGCAGTTCGATGCCAAGAACGCCGTCATCCTGGGCGTGAGCGTAGACACGGTCGATAGCCACAAGCAGTTCTGCACGAAGGATTCGCTGACCTTCCACCTGCTCGCCGACCCCGACCACAAAGTGGTCAGCGCCTACGGTTCATTGGGCGGATTTGCTGGAATCACTATGGCAAATCGCAATACGTTCCTGATCGATCCGCATGGCAAGATCGCCCAGGTCTGGGTCAAGGTGAATCCAAACACTTCGGCCTCGGATGTGCTGGCGGCCCTTCCGTAAGCCGGCCGCTCGCACAATCACCTTCAAGCTTCATCCAATCCGCCTCCCCCGCGCATTCCGGTATACGGAAAGG
>CAZVYV010000457.1:0-2967 GCA_964630985.1 uncultured Occallatibacter sp. | reverse complement strand
TGGCCACCTCGTCGCTGCGGGTCTTCGCGCATCGCGGTCCGACGGACATGCGAAAAAGTTTTTCGGGGCTGGTCGGCTTGGTCGAGCTGGAACTGGGGCAGCAGGTCGAGTCGGGGCATCTGTTCTTGTTCTTCAACCGGCGTCGCGATCGAGTGAAGGTACTGTACTTCGTCGGTGACGGTCTGGTGATTTTTTACAAACGGCTGGAACGAGGCACGTTCGAATCGCCGGCCGCGTTGGCCGAAGGACAAGATCCGAATCGCGGCGTGGAACTGCGGATGTCGGACTTGACGTTGATCCTGGAAGGGATCGAACTGTCGAGCGTCAAGCGGCGCAAACGCTGGAGTCGCGAGTCGCAGTCCGTTTGAAAAATCTTTTCCGCGACCGCGTAACCTTTCGCGTTGGCCGGCCATTAATAGGGCATGGAGCAAGGACGCGAAACATCCGCCGATCAAGGGCCGCTGTCGCAGCGCATCGCGCAGTTGGAGGCGATCATCTCCCAGCAGCAAGCGGCCATAGCGGCCTACCAAGAGCAACTGGAACGGCAGAACGAACAGCTCGTGTTGCTCAAGCGGGCCTTGTTCTCCTCGCGGCGCGAGCGCTACGTGCCGTCGCCCGATCAACGATTGCTGTTTGCGTCGCCGCCGTTGGAGTTGCCGTCGTGCCATGAAGAGACGGCGGCCGACGTTCGCGATGAAGAACCGCCCGCGCGGCCGGCGCAACCGCGGCGTTGCGGCAAGAAGTTCGTCTTTCCCGAGGGCCTGCCGCAGCGGCGCAAGGAATATCCGCTGCCTCCCGAGCAGCAGGCCTGTTCGTGCTGCCAGCAGCCGCGCGTGGTGATCAACGAGCAGGTGACGCGGCAGTTGGAGTTGGAACCGGCGCAGGCTTACATCATCGAGCATGTGCGCTTCACGTATGCCTGCCCGAAGTGCCGCTCGGGCGAACAAATGCAGACTTCGGCCAAGCCGCCGTTGCCGATCGAAAAAAGTCCCTTTGGTCCTAGCGTTCTGGCCACGATCGCCGTGGACAAGTATGCCCGGCATCTGTCGCTGTATCGCGAGCAGGAGCACTTGCTCGGCCCACTGCGGACGTGGCTCTCGCGGCCGTTGCTGTGCCGCCTGGTGCGCGGGACGGCCGAGTCGCTGCGCCCCTTGGCGGATCGGCTGCTGGATCTGATTTTGAGCGGCATCGTAGTTCAAGGGGACGAAACGACGGTCCGTTATCTGAACGGCTTGAGCGACAAGGCGCTGCTGGGCTACTTCTGGGGATTCGCCGGCGACGCCGACCATCGTTACGTGGCGTTCGACTTTCACGCGTCGCGCGGTCGCGAAGGCCCGCGCGCGATCCTGGCCGGCTATCAAGGCTATCTGCAAAGCGACGGTTACTCGGTTTATGAATCGCTGGTGCGCGAAGGGGCGACGCGGCTCGTCCACGTGGCCTGCTGGGCGCATGCGCGGCGCAAGTTCGACGAGGCGCTCTGCACCACCAGCCATCCGCTGTTGCACGCAGCGCTGGCGGCCATTGGACAGTTGTACGACGTGGAAGATCGCGCGGCATCGCTGGCGCACGACGCGCGTCGCGAACTTCGCCAGGCCGAGTCGCGCCCGATCCTCGAACGCTTGAACCGACGATTGTCGGCGTCGCGCGACGCCTTGCGTCCCACGTCGAAGCTGGGCGAAGCCGTCGAGTATGCGCTCGCGCGTTGGCCTTCGCTGCTGCGTTACTTGGACGACGGCCGCCTGGCGATCGACACCAACCACTTGGAACGCCAGTTCCGGCCGATTGCGGTGGGACGCAGCAACTGGCTGTTTCTGGGCCGCGAAACGGCCGGACCGACGGCGGCCATCATGTACACGGTCATTCAAAGCGCGCGATTGAATCATGTGGACGTGCTTCCCTATCTGACCGACGTGCTGCGTCACCTGCCGGCCGTCGCGGCTGGCGACACGGCTGGGATCGACGTATTCCTGCCGGACCGTTGGCTGGCCGCTCATCCCGAACACCGCATGGTGGAACGCGAACGAGAATCTCGCCAGGCCCAGGACCGCCGAAAGACCCGCCGCGCCGCCCGACGAGCGGCGTCACCGGTACAACCGGCCGGCAACGGATAGATCGATGCGGTGCCGTGGACGGCGCGCGCGCGGCCGTCTCGGGCATGGCGGTCCCGGCCATGACCGCCTCATGCATGCAAGACTTTTCACCGAGCCGTTGTCGGCGCTGGGCTGCGTGCTTAAGCTGACGTTCCGTGCAACCCCAATTGGCTGCAGGAGGCAAACATGAAACAAGCCAGAACCCGTGGGAAGTTATCGAGAAGGAAGGTCTCCGAGACGTTTCTCGAATTCGCGACGCCCTTGCTGGCTCCGCTGGGCAACGAGGCCACGCTGGACGAGATGGAGAACTCGCTGAAGATCGCCTTCACCGTGTGGAACGCCGTGGTCTTCGACGCGGTCGATCGCGGTAGCCGCTGGGTCGACCAACTGAGGGACCTATCCGGTCACGACCCATGCATCCGCTCGCTCGTCGAGCACCTCATCGCCCGCAAGCAGAGCTTGTTTGCAGGGGACAACCGTCTGATCGGCGAATATCGCCTCTACCGCCAACACGGCGAACTGCGCCTCCGGGCCGAAGCCAGAAAGCCAAAACCGAGCCGATGAACGCCGGGCAACCGCCCCCGTCCAGCAATTGCAAAGTCGCCCGACCAAGCCCGCCGCCCTGGGCCCCAGTGCGTGATGGGGATCCGTTAACGGTTACGGAGAAGAGTCGCTTCGCGCCGACGCGCATAAATGGGAAACAACGCTTCACGCCAGCGACCGAATGCGCGGCAGTTCGCTTCAGAACCCGAGCTTCGATATCCATTACAACGCGCGCCATGCGGGCGGAAAGGCTGGGTCTCCCAATAGCGTCCCGTACGCACTTATCGTTTCGGTTCGTGCGCCGAAGGTTAAGGACCTGTACGATAGGATCGTG
>CAZVYV010000456.1:0-2982 GCA_964630985.1 uncultured Occallatibacter sp. | reverse complement strand
GCTTCCGCCATACGTTCTCCAAAATCGAAATTCTATCACTGCAAAATTTGCGCTTGATGACAATTCTATCCCAGTGGTCAGACCTCATGAAACCCCATCGGGCCACTTCGCCATGTCATCCTGAGCGAGTCGCCGCGGCGACGAGTCGAAAGCCTGCCCTGAGCGAGGCTCGACCATCGAGCCGAGTCGAATGGGGACCTGCATTTGCTCTTCCGACAATCACCCTTGCGACGAACCGGAACTTACCACCGCACTTCGTTCCCGCACCCCCAACCTGTTCCCTATTCCCTAGTCCCTATTCCCTAGTCCCTATTCCCTGCCTTTCTCACTCCACGCTCAAATCCCCGTCCGCCTCCACCACCAGCTTGTCGCCCACAATCTGGATCGAAAGAATCTTCAGCCGTCCCAGGCTCACCTTGTATCCCGAGGTCGCCGTCGATCCCGCCAGCGCCGCGCGCAGCAAATCCGCCGCATTTACCTTCATGCTCTTCGGCACCTGGCCCCGCAAGAACGGCGCGAGCACAAAGTTGATTTCCTTCCGATCCGAAACCTTATCCAGACTCGCGCCCTTGAACCCGATCGTCTCTCCCTCCGCCTCCGGCTCCATTGAAACTTCCGCCGGCAACGTCACAGTCGCCAGGCACACTCCACCCACTCCCAATCGCGCCCTTGTCTTCACACGCACCACGATCCGGTCCTGCTCGAACCGCAGCTGCGGGTCCTCGGTCGAAATGAAGCACGCCGAGTGCGCGTTGCCCTTCAGGTAGTACCTCCCGTCCGGCCCGCTGAAGAGTTCCTGCTTCAGGGTCCGTTCCAGGGCATCGCGGCTCACTGTCAACTCCACTCCGCGGCTCATGGTCACCCCTCCCAAAAGCACCAAACCTGTTGCAATCACCCGCCAAACTGATCTCATAACAGTATCCTGCCATCCCCCTCCCGGTTATTGCCAACGTCGCTCGTCACATCAGCCCTATTCGTTTCTTGTGGGAATCCGGAGCAATCCACCTAATTGATTGATTCCAAATGAAATATTCGCAAAAATCCGGCCGTTTTCTCCCCGGCGATGAAGCCCTTCCCTATTGATTTTTATACAAAATATCCCTAGAATGGGAATGTACGTTCCTCGGGCCCTTTCGCATCCCCAGCCGCGTCCGAGGTTGAACCGAGAAAAACACTCCTTTCTAAGGATAAGGACAAACAAATCAATGGCAAAGCGTCGTGGAAATCCGAATTGGGGCAAGCCGGAGCCCATTGGCCCGGTTGTGCCCACAGTTACCTCTTTTGAGCAGATCACCAAGGAGTTCAAGCTGCCCCCTGACCAGTACATCCGGTCTACCCGCCTCCGCGAGTGGGCGCGCCGCAACAAAAACTCCAAGTACATCCCCGAGGCCCTTCTTGAGGCCTGGGGCTTTGAAATCGAATCCACGTTGTAACACTTTCGCCAGCTCAAACAGAAACGCCGCCTTCGGGCGGCGTTTTTGTTGCCCGCGCAATTCCTCCCTCAGCACGAACATGGGTGCCCCATCCTAAACGCGCGGTTTGCGTTTAGGGTGGGATACCGCGAACCTCGACCCGCCTCTTTCAACTAACCAACAAAAACATAGGCGCCCCCGGGTCCCTTGCATTTGGGGACCTGGAAAGCATTCCATTCGATTCCGGGCTAGAAACCCCGCATATCACATCATGCGAAAATAAGGCAGCACATGCCCCAGCCCTCCCGCATCCCCGAGCCTCCCTTCACCGACGTCCCCGGCGCCGTGGCCGACATCCAGGCTGGCCGCATGGTCGTTGTGGTCGACGACGAGGACCGCGAGAATGAGGGTGATCTCACCCTGGCCGCCGACCACGTCACCCCCGAGGCCATCAACTTCATGGCCCGCTACGGCCGCGGCCTCATCTGCCTCTCGCTCACCGAGGAGCGCGCCGACCACCTGCGCCTGCCGCCCATGACGCAGCAAAACTCCTCCCGCTTCGGCACTGCCTTCACTGAGTCCGTTGAGGCCCGTGAGGGCGTCACGACAGGCATCTCGGCAGCCGACCGCGCCCACACCATCCGCGTCGCCATCGATCCCGCTTCCATCTCCGCCGACCTCGTCCGTCCCGGCCACGTCTTCCCGCTCCGCGCCCGCCGCGGCGGCGTCCTGGTCCGAGCGGGCCAAACCGAAGCCTCCGTCGACCTCGCGCGCCTTGCCGGCCTCACACCCGCCGGCGTCATCTGCGAAATCATGCGCGACGACGGCGAAATGGCCCGTATCCCCGACCTCATCCCCTTCTGCCGCGAGCACGGCCTCCGCATCCTCACCGTCGCCGAGCTCATTCGCTACCGCCTGCGCAACGAGCGCACCATTGTCCGCGCCGGTGAAACCCTCGTCCAAACTCGCTACGGCGAATTCCGCATGATCGCCTACGAGAGTCAGGTCCAGGGCGGCGAAAGCCACATCGCCCTCATCCGCGGTGACCTCTGCCCCGACTGTCACGCCCTCCACCTGGGTCCCGCCGGGGCCGTCCCCGGCGCGCTGCCCATCCCTGGGACCTCAAACGACGCACTCAACGGCGCTGCATCATCCGCCGCTTCCGCTCCGCGCCCCACCTGCCCGCACCCCGTCCTCGTCCGTGTCCACACCCGCTGCACCGCCGGCGACGTTTTCGCCGCTGACTGCCATTGCCGCGAAATCCTCGACCAATCCATGCGCATGATCGCCGAAGAGGGTTGCGGCGTCATTCTCTATCTCCACAACACCTCGCGCGGCTTCGCAATTGATCGCACTCCAGCCGCCTCATTCAACCCCGAAGGCTCCGCCGTCTCCGACGCTGCTGTTGCGCAGGAGACCGGCCGTCTCATCCTCCATCAGGAGCTGCGCGCCCGCGAAGGCTCTCAGGACCGCTCCGGCCGCATCCTTCGCGCCATCGGCCTCGGCGGCCAAATTCTCTCTGACCTCGGCATCCAGCGTATCCGCCTCCTTTCCAACACCCCCATGCACA
>CAZVYV010000455.1:0-2986 GCA_964630985.1 uncultured Occallatibacter sp. | reverse complement strand
GAAGACAGTCACCAATCATCGGGCGTGATTCAGGACCGAATTCATCTTCCCGCGCGGATCCAGCTCATTGCGGGCGCTCGCTATGATTCGCTGCGTGATCATAATTATTCCGCGTATGCAAGCTGCAGCGATCCAACGGAGCTGAATCCCGCGACTGTGACCCTTCCGGATGCTTGCGCGCCGGAGCCGTCGGACAAGCCTGTCTGGCTGCCGCAATTCGCAGCGACCTACAATCCCGCGCAGAACCTTACGCTCTATTCAAACTACGGCGTGATGCTATCTCTCGGTCCGGAGGCACCGTTCTGGACTGACAATGGCAGCCAGTTTCTTGCGCCGTTCTTCTCGCGCCAGGCGGAGGTTGGAGCGAAGTACGAGCCCGGCCAGCGCATTCTGCTGACCACTGCGCTTTTTCATATGCGCGCGCCGTTCTTCTATCCCAAGATGCTCGCTGGGGCCGACACATTTTGCCCGACGGGCGCGGCTGGCGATCAATGTTTTGAGCAGGAGGGACGCGAAACGCACGACGGCGTCGAGCTGAGCGCCGAAGGCAAAGCAGCAAGCTGGCTCCGCCTGAACGGGTCAGCTGCTGCGATGAACGCGAATTCGACAGACACAGGCACGACCTCGTATGACAATAAGCAGGTGATCAACGTGCCGCACCTGCACACCAGCGTGTTTGCCGATCTCACAGTGCCCCATCTGCGCAATCTTCACCTGATGCCCGGCTGGAGCTACACTTCGCGTAAGGAAGCCACCCGCGACGACGAGGTGAGTGTGCCCAGCTACAACCTTTTCAACCTGGGCGCGCGCTACACACCCGGCGGCGAGCAGGGCCACGTCGCGTTCCACATTTACGCCGACAACATCACGAATCGACGCTACTGGTCTGACACTGGCGCCAGTTACGGCGACACTTTTGTGTGGCTTGGCGCGCCGCCGACCGTGCGGCTCGATGCGCACTATACGTTCTAGGCCCCCAGCTATTAGCCTCTAGTACTTGGCTTGTGCCTTGGCTCGCAATGTGAGGACTGCCTGCGCGAGCAGAATAAAACAGAAAGCGAAGTGCTAAGAGCTCACTGTTAGCGGCATCCAATTATTGATGATTTCGTCACCTAAAGCGCACGGCATGGATGGCTCGCTGGTCGAGGCGGATTGGCCCCCGCTCACGCTCGATGAACTGCGCCCGCTTCTTGCTCAATTTCCTGATCTCGGGGCGCCGACGCGCATCGTCTCGGCGAGCCCACGCCCGTTTTCTGCGGCGGGGGTTGTGGTGACGCGGACCGATAGCGGAGGCGATCAGCGCATCTTCATCAAACGCCATCACCGCACCGTGCGTAATCGCGAAGGGCTCCTCGAGGAGCATCGTTTCCTTTCCCATCTCGGCGGCCATGTCGCGCTCGTCCCGCGTGTGCTCGCTTCCGCGGCCGGCGAAACGGCCATCGAGGCTGGCGAATGGACCTACGAAGTCCACCAGATTCCCTCCGGCATCGATCTTTACGAAGACGCAATTTCCTGGACGCCGTTTCGAAGCGCCGCCCACGCGCACTCCGCGGGCACGGTGCTCGCGATTCTCCATTGCGCCGCGCAAGATTTTAATGCGCCGTGCCGCGAGCCGCACCCGCTCGTGGCGAGCTTCACGATTTTTGCGGCAGGCGACCCGGGCACCGCGATCGGGCGCTACCTCGCCGCTCGACCTTCACTCGCGACAAACAGAGCCGTTCACGCAAGCGCGGAGCAGGCTCTCAAACTTCTCGCCCCCTTTCACGCCGAGCTTCGGCCGTATTTGTCCGCGCTCGAGCCGCTCTGGACCCACAACGATTTGCATGCCTCCAATCTTTTCTGGAGCGACGCGGGACCTATTGACGATCGGAACGCGTTCGCCACGGCCGTTATCGACTTCGGCCTTGCTGATCGCACCAACGCTGTGCACGATATTGCTCACGCGATCGAGCGCAACATCGTCGAATGGCTCGCGCTGGTCAACGATCCTGCGCGCCCTGACGATGTGCCGATTCACCTCGATCACCTTGAAGCACTTCTCGACGGCTACGAATGCATCCGCCCACTCTCAAGCGAAGAGTCGGCAGCACTCGCACCGATGATCGCTCTTTGCCACGCCGAATTCGCGCTCTCAGAGGCCGATTACTTTCTCGGCGTCCTGCACTCGGAGGAGAAAGCGAAAATGGCTTACGACGGATGGCTCGTCGGTCATGCGAACTGGTTCCAAAGCACGCCTGGCCGCACACTGCTCGACGCGCTGCGCCGAAGGGCTGCACGGAAAGACTTGCTCGGCGTGGGGCGAGACGAAAAGAAGTCAGCGCGGCCATGATTGCCGCCGATGTCACCACCTACTCGAGAGCTGTCGCCGCATATTTGGCCGCACACGGGCTGGAACTTGCGGGAGTGGTTACAGCTGCGCTCGGAATCTGGCTCACGACGCGACGTCTGCTTATCTGCTGGCCCATCACTCTGGTTTCGACCTTTATTTACATGGTGGTCTTCTTCCGTGCCGGGCTGTTCTCCGACGCTTTGCTGCAAGTTTTTTTCGTCGTTTTCACGGTCTACGGCTGGTGGCACTGGTGGCGCGGGGTGCGCGATGAGGGTGAAGTGCGCGTCGTCCCGCTGCCACGGCGAAGCCTGTATATCGCGCTCGTCCTGGGCGTGGCGGGGAGCTTTGCGTTGGGAACGCTGGCCAAGCGACTGAACGCTGCGCTGCCCTACCTGGACGCGATGCTGATGAGCTATAGCCTTGTGGCCACATGGTGGCAGGCGCGGAAGCACATCGCGAACTGGTGGCTTTGGATACTCGTCGATGCAATTTACGTTGGCGAATATATCTATAAAGACCTGTGGGCAACGGCCCTGCTGTACGCGGCATTTGTGCCGCTTGCTGTGCTCGGCCTGCGCGACTGGCGCCGCGCGACAGCTGACACTAACTTGCCGCTTGCACTACGTTCTTGAGCGGCTCTCCATTCATGTAGCGACG
>CAZVYV010000454.1:0-2993 GCA_964630985.1 uncultured Occallatibacter sp. | reverse complement strand
AGGGACCAGGGACCAGGGAGTAAGGACCATCGATGAAGATTGGCGAATTGATTGAACAACTCGGCGGGAAGCTGCTCCGAGGGAGCGCTGAGGTCAAACTCACCGGAGTGAATTCCCCGGCGAACGCGCAGGCGAGCGAGCTGGTGTTTGCCGAGGATCAAGCTTCGGCTGATGAAGCGCTAAAGAGTCTCGCAGGCGCTGTTGTTCTGAAGGCAGGGCTGGCGGCGCCGGACGCCTCGAGTGCTTCGATCGCGGTGATTGAGGCAGACCAGCCGAAGTTGTGGTTTGCGCGGGCGGCGAAGATGCTCAGGCCCAGGATTGAGTGCGGATGGATTCACGAGACTGCGGTGATCGGCGAAGGAGCCATGCTTGCGAGCGGGGTCACCGTGGGTCCGCATGCCGTGGTCGGAAAGAACGCGGTGGTGGGCGACGATACCCGCATTGAGGCGGGAGCGGTGATTGGCGAGGGCGTGAGGATTGGAGCGCAGTGCCGGATTTATCCCCGCGTGGTGATTTATCCCGGAACAACGATCGGCAACCGCGTGGCGATTCACGCCGGCGTCGTGTTGGGCGCGGACGGATTTGGATATGTGCGCGATCCGGCTACCGGCGCGTACACGCAGTTTCCGCAACAGGGAAGTCTGGTCATTGAGGACGAAGTCGAGATCGGCGCCAACTCGACCGTCGATCGCGGCGCGCTGGGCGAGACGCGCGTGCGGCGCGGGGCAAAGTTCGACAACCTGGTACACGTAGCGCATAACTGCGACATCGGCGAGGACGCGATTCTGGTTGCGCTCACGGGGGTCAGCGGGTCGAGCACGATTGGAAAGGGCGCGGTACTCGCGGGACAGGTTGGAATCGGCGACCACGTTCATGTGGGGCCGGGCGTGATTCTGGGCGGGCAGGCTGGAGTGTTCAGCGGTGCGACGGTAACGAATGATGGATTGAGGCCGGGGACCGTGCACTGGGGCACGCCCGCGCGGCCGCTGAGAGAAGTATTGAGAGAGCAGGCGACGCTGGCCAGGATGGCGAGAAAGGCAGGGACCAAGGGACCAAGGGACCGAGGGACCGGGTAATCGTGGAATGGCGATCATCGTTGTTGGCGGAGGCGGGCGCGGCGCCGGGAAAACCGCGCTGGTGTGCGGATTGATTCGCGCGCTGCCGGAGATTTCCTGGATCGCGGTGAAGATCACCACACATGACCATGGGAAGCCGGCTCCTATCTGGGAGGAGACCGCGCCGGGACAGTGGACGGACACGGCACGGTACCTGGCCGCCGGAGCGCGTCGCGCGCTGCTGGTAACCGCGGGTGCAATGGGGTCGGACGAGGTTGCGTTGGGGCCGATTGTGCAGCAGATTCTTCGCGAGTGCCCTGCGACAGGCGGCGTGATTTTCGAATCGAACAGCGTGCTCGGCCATGTGCGTCCCGACGTTTGCTTTTGCGCGGCGACCAGTCCATGGGCCGAGATGAAGGCTTCGTACGATTTATTGCTCGAGCACGCCGATGCCATGGTCGAGTTGGCCGGACACGATCACATGATCGAGGCGGAGAAGATTACGTTTCGGCTGGCGGCCATGGAGCGCGTGTCGCCGGTGATGGTGGATTGGATGCGGGAACGGCTCAGTGACCGCAAACCTTGACTTCCAAGCCACCTGCTTGTAACGTGGGCGAACATTCCCTGGAACTGCGGTTGTGTTTCAAAAGAAGACAGCCGGAGTGTGCGAATTTTGGACACTGTATCGATATCGGACAAGGTCACTGGCTCGGGCGGGCCGCGAGATGGCTCCAATGTGAAGCGGACGGTCGAAGAACTGGGAGGACTTCGCCCCGGTCCCCAAGTGCGAGGGACCGGGGGCACCCACACGGAGGAAGATCGTTTGGCATGGCTGGCGCTCTCGCTGACGCCGGGATTGGGCCCGAGGCGGATTCTGGACGCGGTGAAGCAGCTCGAATCGGCGAGCCAGGTCTTCACGATGGCGCTGACGGCGCTTGAAGGGCTGAGGTTTCCGGCAGAGGCGGCGCAGTTTCTGTTCGACGGCAAGGGCCGGAAAGCGGCTGAAGATGAGTTTGCGCGCGTTGTTGCGCAAGGCGCGGCGATCGTCGACTATGCAAGCCCGGAGTATCCGGAGCGGTTGCGTGAGATCTACGATCCGCCAACGGTGCTGTGGGTGCGTGGTGATGTGAAGCTCCTGAGCCGGCCATCGATTGCGGTGGTGGGGACGCGGCACCCGACGCCGTACGGGTCGGGAATTGCCGAGCTTCTGGCGCGGGACCTTGCTGCGCGGCGGCTGGTGATTGTGAGCGGGATGGCGCGGGGCATCGACTCGTGTGCGCACAAGGGAGCGCTGGTGGCGCGCATGCCGACGGTGGCTGTGTGGGGCACGGGAATCGACGTGGTATATCCCAAGGAGAACAGGAAACTGGCGGAGGAGATTCTAGCGTCTGGCGGGGCCATTGTGAGCGAGATGCCGATGGGGACCTTTCCCGCGCCGCAGAACTTTCCGAGGCGGAATCGAATTCTCAGCGGGCTGAGCGTTGCGGTTCTGGTGGTGGAGGCGGGAGAGAACTCGGGGACGCGGGTGACGGCAAGGTGCGCCGCCGAGCAGAATCGGGATCTTTATGCTGTCCCGGGCAATGTGACCAATAAGGGCTCATGGACCCCTAACACATTGATAAAACAGGGGGCTAAGCTGGTGGCGACCTGGGAGGACGTGTGGGAGGACCTGCCCTCGCAGGTGCGGCTTGAGCTGGAGGCGCTGGCCCACGGTGAATCGAAAGCCGAGGCCCAGGCATCCTTACTGGCTGACCCGGTGTTACGGCCCCAGGAGGCCATGGTGCTGGAGGTCCTGCGCTCCGACGAGAGCCTGCAAATTGACGAAGTCCTGGATCTGCTTGAGACTCAACTCACTTCCTCTGAAGTATTTACAGCGCTTTTCGAGCTGGAGATGGCAGGCCGGATTCGGCAACTGCCGGGGAAGAATTATGTCAGAAC
>CAZVYV010000453.1:0-2995 GCA_964630985.1 uncultured Occallatibacter sp. | reverse complement strand
AAAAATCCCGCTACGAATGCAAGTATTGTGGCACCAGTGCGGCCAACCTTCCGACTTTGACAGGCAATTTCTGTCAACGCCATCCGCTGGGGCCAGGCAAAGGCAAACACGAGCCAGCGTTATAAAAAGCGCCCAGCGTTACTCTGATGTCGGTTTTAGCAAATGACAGCGTGCCATCTGGGCTTGGCGAGTCACCGGCTTAAATTTTAGAAGTCTTTTTCATCACCTTAACCGGATAACGGTGGAAAAAAATATTATGAACCATGAAAATGGCGATAAACCGGGACTGCTTGATGCGATAGCAAACAAGTGGAAAACAGCCAGTGGAGCCAAGAAGTTGATGTGGTTGGCAATCGCTTTGTTGGCTGCATACTTTGTGTATCAATTCAAACAAAATTGGGAAAAAATCCGGGCGGAGAAAAAAAACAATTAAAAAAAATGACTAAATGCCGCCACAACTAACTGCCATGACAACGATACCGATGAATAGGGTTTGGAAGGTTGCGTCTCGATGGAGTGAGACGGGCACACCCGAAAGTTCGATTCTCGATATTTTCCGCCGCCACAACGTGGTGTTTGTCGGCAAGTTTCAAGATCGTTTCCGCCATATTACCGAGGGTGATTTGATTGTAATTTCGGATGGCAGGACGATAGTGGCAATGGGATTGGCGATGACTTTACCCCAACCCATCACCGAGTTGGGAATCGATTTCACGGAGGAAGATAAAGGACGGTTCGATTTTGATGATTATGTGCTCGGCTGTCGCGTGTCATTTACAGATTTGAGCGAGACGGAACAACCCCATTACCGCCCGAGCACGTTTCACAGCGTGAACGAGCGAGCGGATGAGTTCCGAGAAATCTACCGTTGTTTGCACAAACGCTTCCAGGAAGAGCAACAATTTGAGATCAAGGCGAGAAGTTGCACTCTGGCTCGCAACACGACCAGCCCTACTGAGGTGCTTTGGCAGAAGGGAATCGTGTTTCGCGTGCCTGTTTACCAACGCCCTTACTCATGGAAAGATCAGGAGGTTCGCCGTTTTATCGGGGATTTGCTGTCCTCCTTTCGAGGAACCAATGGTCGTCCGGTCCAAGAGCCGATGTTTATCGGCACCATGCAACTCACAGAGAAGATGGTCATCGACGAGAAAGATGGGCGACTTGTGCAGGAAGTCATCGACGGACAGCAGCGATTGAGCACGCTGATGCTGGTCTTGAAGGTTCTACAAGATCGCAGCTTGGATGATCCCGTATGGAAGGATTTGAACCTCAAGGGACGTTTGGAAACGAGAGTCAGTAGTGGCGAGCAGCAGAAATACCTGGGCGAGGCGCTGACTGTGGACACGCGGAGCGCTTTCAATGCTGGACAAAACCCCTACCTGGAAATGATTCCACTCATTCAGAAGCTACTGGATGAAGTAGGAAACGTTGGGGATGAGGTTATCGAAGGAAGCGAGGAAGCAACAGGCCCGCTGGATTCAAAGGGCTTCATTTCTTATCTAATTAGCCGCGTCTATTTCGTGGTGATCGAGACGCGGGCCACGCTGTCAAAGACGCTTCAAATCTTTGACGCCATCAACTCGTCGGGCATGGACTTGAACGGCGGTGATCTTTTCAAGGTAAAGTATTACGACTATCTCAAGCGAAGGGATCGGGTTGCCGACACGGAGTTCGAGCGAATCAGTGCTCTCTACCGTGACATCGACGAGAAGAACAATAAAAATGGCGATAAAGTCTGCACCATCGAAGACATCCTCTCGCTGTCGCAGCACCTCTTGGTGACACGTCACAAGATGGCTAAGGTGCTGCATGACTACAGTGCGTCAGTCTTCTTTGAGCGTTTTTTTGATACGGTGTTGAGGGTCAACGCCTGGCCGAACTTCTCGCTCAAGGAGTGCCAGAAAATCCAAGTGAGGCTTGAAGAGTTGAGTCGTCTAATCGGGGTGCGGTTCGAGTGGGAGCAGCAGATCAAGATTCTTGGTGTGGAAGCACGTTGCCTGCTAGAGTTCATCTGGTGGTCTCGGTATGGAAAATACCACTACCTGATTATCCTCTTTCGTGACCGGTTTGGATCTGACCAAGCATTGACGGAGCGATTTATAATCCAGCTATCAAAGTTGTTAATTATCTTCAGTATTGAGTTCTGGCGGACGGTCAATGAATTGCACGGGATTATGTATGACGTTCAGGAGAAAATATTTGGCAGTGAGTCAGCTTCGTCTGCGGATGAAGTGCTTGCATTCTTGAATGCGAAGACGGTTTCGAGAAAACAACAAATCACGCACGCCCTGACAGAATATCAGATCGCCCATAATCCAAAGGCCAAGGGATTAGCTTGTCGGCTTTCAGCACTCCAGGATGAAATGGAGGCACCAAACCGCACGCCGGACGAAGTGCGAGCAGTCATCTTCGATACACCGATTGACATCGAACATATTGAGTCATTTAACCACAAGGATGAAGCTGAACGAAATAGGATTCAGGCTGAGTGGGGAGAGGAGCTTAACATAATTGGCAACCTCATAGTGCTGGATAGTTCGCTAAATCGGTCTATTAGCAACGAAGACTACAAGACGGTTAAACGACCAGCCTATGCCGAGCAAAACATCTTCCGTGTGGTGAAGAAACAGGCAGAGCAATTTCCAGAATGGAGCCTTATGACATGCAAGCAACGGAAGATTTCAGAGGTCAGTAAACTGGTGAACTATCTTTGCGCGTGAAATTGCAACCAACATAAAGGCGGATTTGAATGAATCAGCGCTTTGACTGGCCGGCTTTCCTGCGGGCACTCGGAAACCGGCCAGACAAATCGCCGCAAATGAAACCTAGACGGTCACGCACTCACCGGTCGTTCTAAAACCGCGCTCAACTCCGCCGTCGTCCGTTCATGCCACTCCCGACCTGCTCCGTTTCGCTGCCGGTTTCAGAACGCCCGTTCAGTGCGCCCATCATCATCCAATTTGATACGTTCAGCCGAACGCGATTCTGACGGCTT
>CAZVYV010000452.1:0-2997 GCA_964630985.1 uncultured Occallatibacter sp. | reverse complement strand
AGCGCGTACTAAGTCGCGGATCGGCGTATCTTCTTCAGTCAAGTACGCTCCTGGCCAGATTGGAGCATCACAGACGCCATCGCCCCAGAAAGCCGCAAGGGCTTCGCAGAGCCTGACGCATTCGGCTGGGTTCGGGCTGTGCTCTCTTGGCTTTAGTCCCTGCTGGCGTAGCTCGCCCATAACCGCGTTCATGGTGTCGGGTTGTTTGGAATCATGGACGTATTGACAGTGCGTGCACCCTGCCCGGTGCAAGTCGGTGTCTGGGTGCTCGTCAACAGGTGCGGGAGTTGTGGCAAGCTTCAGCGCTTCGAGGGTGTCAGCGGTCTTAATGCCGTTGTGGATGGGCTTATAGACTTCTACGCCTTGGCCGTCGTCGTAGGTCTGCACGAGGATGAGAGGAACCGCGCCCGGTCCTAGGAAAGCTTCGACGATGCCAGCCGCTTCCCCTGGGCAATGGTAGCGCGCTTCGTGCAGCGCGTCTTTAATAGCAGTCACAGCCGCATGTGCGGGTTTGTGTGTGAGTGGTCCAGATAGCGCCAATGGTGCCCGTTTGTCGCCTCGTATCGTCATGGTAGTTCCTCCTTAAAGGTCTAGTTGCTCAATCCGTCGTGCTCGGCATCCGCCGGATGTGTTTGTCATACCATTGCGTGTTCTCGTGCTCGTCGTCGCCGTCCTCGTCCACGAGATAGCAATCTATATCGTCGGCGTACTCGTATTCCGGGTGCTGGAACAGGGCATCAAGGTCAACGGTTTGATTGGCGTAGTCAATCGCGGCCTCTTGGCTTGATGCGACGATACCGCGAACCGGGACGCGCACAACCGCGTACATGTGGACGGTGTAAGACTTCTCGAATGGTGGCTCCGCGTCCTGCGGTTCTGGCTCGGGAATCTCAAAGGTGACAGTCCAGTGCTTGTCTTCGCCTGGGTAGAATACAACCTCTCCATCAGCCCCAAACAGGATGCTAGAAGCCTTTGGAATATCCGCCCACATACGGACGCGCTTACCGTCGCGGTTGTTGGCGTAGAAGAAATAACCGTTAGTCTGGGCTTTCTGTACCGTGCGTGTGGTGTTGGCTAGGTGTTCTTGCCAGTGGCGAACGACGCGAATAACAAGCCCTTCGCGCTTGATCGTGCGTAGAAGCTCGGCTCTGGTCTTAATGATGAGCCGCTCGGCTGTTGCGGTTGGCATGGTGTCTGCTCCTGCGGATGACTCCGCCCCTCGTTTATATTGCAAGCGAGAAAAGCATGTCAAGCACAAAAGCAGACAAAAGCAGAAAACTAAAGGCTCTAGTGCGCAGTCTTTACACGGTCGGCGCGCGCTGGCGCATCGAGCCGCAAAACCGCATGGTTGTGAGTGTCCCTCCTATCTCTTCTTATGTGTACTGGTGCTCGCTCTTGCCCTCTTGGGCTTCTGGGGTGTAACCTCTCCTTCATTCACTACCAGCGGGTCGCCTCATTCTCACTGACTGCCTCATTCAGTGCCAGGCGGGTGCAATCATCGGACGTTGCCCCGCCTCCCGCTGCCCTCCCCGTAAAATCCTCCCCAAACTACCCCAAAGCCCTCAAACCTGCCAAAACAGGCCCATTCCCAGCCCCGTACAGCCCCGATCTCCCCCGCGTCTGTGCCTCAGCCTACCCCCCAAATCGCCCCCAGGCCCACGGCTCGAAGCCAAAGCCTGCAGCCTCAGCCAATCGACCGGCCAAGGCGCGAAACCGCGAGGAGGGAAGGTCTGCTCACGCCGAACCGTGCTCTCTTGTAACGTTTGTAACAGGTGGTCCCATTGGTGCCGGTGGTACTATTGGGACCATGCCGAGAGTCAAGGTAGATGCGTGGCAGTGTGGCGCCTGCGGTCATGTGTGGCTGGTGGGTGCGGATGGAGTGAAGCCGCCCAGGTGCGCGCGGTGTAAGGCTCGGTCATGGGACCGGGAAACAGTGGCCGAGGTGGAGCGTCAGCCAGTACCGGCCAGGGTGGTCAAGGCTCCGGCTGCGGTCGGTCGGATCGTGGCCGAGGTGCGCGAGGAAGTGAAGCTCAAGCCTCGATCGCCAGGACTAACGACGCTCACGGCCCAGCGACCGGCCCACGATCCCCAGAACTGCCGGGTGTACCGCTGCGGCCTCTGTGCCGGTGCCGGTCATCACGACCCGCTTAGGGGACTATGAACCCCCACGGCTGCCAGCTTGCCGCGCCCCTGTGTGGCCTCCGCGCCGGCCGTCCCCAGTTAGGCCGCGTCCGCACGCTCGCGCAAGGGGGTGGGGGGCCTCACGGTGGTCGGGCTACGCCCGACCTAGGTTCGCCGGAGCATTTCAGGTTCGGAATATTTTCTGGAGATTTTTTCATCTCGTCCGTAATCTTGGACGAACGTGGAGTTTTCCACAGCCTTTTTCATTTCTCGCTTGCAATTTTGAAATTTGTGGTTTAGGGTGCTTTTCAGGTCTGGAACAAGCGGGATAGACGGACCTTAAAAATGTCCTGTGCCGCAGCCGCATGAGGGGGTCTGGTAGAGGCCCCCTAGCCGCTTAATCTGATTTGGAGGTGGCGATATGGGGTACGAAGATCACAACTGGCAGGGAGCGTTGAGGCTGTTACTATTGGCGCTGACGGAGTTGGTGAAGGTGGCGACGGAGAAGGTGAAGAAGGAAGAGTAGGCGGAGAAACAACACCGGCGGCTGGGGCGTAAAATTTTTGAAGGCGGTGCGGCAATGGCACATCGAATGAGCAAGAAAGAGCGGAAGGCGATGGATGCCGAAGCGGAAGTGCGGCGGCAGATGCTGAAGATGGCGCGGTCGGACCTACAGCGGGCGATAGATTGGATTGACAGTGACGACGCGGTGTGGGCGCTGACGATGGCGAGCCGGGCAGTGAAGTGCTTGGAAGTGGCGAGGTCGATCTAACCCCTCACGGCTGAGACCTAAAATTTTTCGAAGGTGGGCGATGAAGATTACGGTGGACGTGAAGAAAGACCGGGACGTGGTGATCGTGGCGGATGCGGAGAAGG
>CAZVYV010000451.1:0-2998 GCA_964630985.1 uncultured Occallatibacter sp. | reverse complement strand
TCCATCACCGGCGTGCGCTTGCCATCCTTCTCCGCATAGGCCCACAGCCCATGAAAGTTGGCGCGAACGTCGGGATGCTCCTTCAGAAACGAGCTCATCACCGCGGTCGCCTCGGTGCGCAACGCCGCCGCGTCTGTAACGCCGGTCGAGTCATACGCAACTCCAAGATCGGGCTCGTGCAACGAGGCGTCGAGCCCAACCTCGTCAATCTTCCAAGTGCGATCGCCGTCGGGCAGCGACAACGGGAGTTGGCTCTCCGGCGATGGCGCGATCAGCGACTGTTCCTGGTGGAGCTTCTGAAGATTCGGTGAAACGAGAAAATCCACGGGCAGCAGCAGGTAGCGCGCTGCGTCATAGCTGAACCACGCGCTCCACGGATCCGTCTTGGCCAACTCCCGCGCGCGCTGCCAGTACCACACACCATCATGCCCGTCGAAAACTCCCGGCCGCACCGTAAGTCCGGCGAGCTTCCATTGGGTCGCAGCGCCATCCCAAGCCAGAACCAGCCCCATCTGCCCTGCCAGCGACGCGCCTGCCGCATCAGCCAGCACCACTGCGTAGCGGCCCGGGGGCAGCGCCGTCATATTGATGGTCACGGTCAGCGACCCGGTGGCATTCGAGCAGAAAAACTGCGTGTCTTCCGTCGCGGTCTGGTCAGTTGCGTCCAGAAGATACACATCGCGCAACTGGAAATTTCCGCCTTTGACAATGGGCGCCGCCTGTTCCACGGTGGCGCGAATGCCGTCCCACTCCGAGGCCTCCTGTGGCAACAGGTTGGCTTGCAGCGCGTTGAAATCCTGCGCCAAAACAGCAGCTGCCACCCGGCCTGAGGCCGCGGACAGCGCATCGCGATCCAGCGAGCCGAGTTCAGCCTGCGCGGTGCAGCTTGTCGCCCAGCCTGACACTGGCATCAGGGCCATGACCAAACCCGAGAAAAATAATCCGATGCGCATTCCCGCCAACATCCTCTCCGCTCAACGATTCCTGGGCTCTTTCGAGCGTCCAGCGGCCACTGCTAGTCTAGTACAGTAGAGCAACAGCGGAGCGCCGCATCCCGCATGGGGACTCGCGCAAACAAGCGCCGCGGTTACCCAAGCGATGGGGCGCAGCAAGCTGCTCCTGAATAGACTCGAAAACAGGCTGAAGGGAGGCGATTCCGGTGCGTTCACAGACTTTGTCGCAAGCGGAACCCCAACAGGATCGCCTTTCGCTCTTGCGACTGGGATGTAGTCTGCGCAAACCGGCCAGATCCCTCGCCCTTTGCACTGCCTCATTCTTTCTTTCGGGAGGCATTCTCGCCGCTCAAACGAATCCAGCTCAGACCAATCCATCTCCCGCTCCCGCCGCCGCACCCGTGCACAAGCACGTTCATCCACACAAGAAACCGGTAGCGGTTATCGCTGCGCCGCAGCCATCTCCGCCGCCGGCTCCGGTTGCGCCCCCGCCACCGAACTGGCCCGCTAATGACTTGCCCGGGGAGGCTTCCGTCGTTTTTGACAGCCGTGGATTGCTCGTCGTTGCGTCCAATTCAAGCCTGGTGCAAATCCTCAAAGAAGTTTCCCTTGAAACCGGTGTCAAGGTTGAAGGAATGGACGCCGATCAAAGAGTCTTTGGCACCTATGGTCCTGGACCATCGCGCGACGTGCTTTCGCAGCTTCTTGACGGCTCCGGATATGACGTCCTGATGGTCGGCGATCGCGGCGAGGGCACGCCGCGCCGGATTGTGCTGACCGCACGGTCCGGAAGCGTCGGCGCCCCGAACACGGCGAATAAAGCCCCAAACCCACCAAACAACGAGGACACAGACTCCGACCCGTCTCCGCCGGAGCCGCCGGCAGAACAGCAACCGCCGCAGCCTGAACAAAATGGCGCCGCCCCTCCCGTTCCAGTTCGCACTCCGCAACAAATCATGCAGGAGATGCAAGAGCGGCAGCGCCAGCAACAGACGCAAAACGGTCAGCAGAACCCGCCGAACTGACGCAGTTCCGGTCAAATGCCGTCGGATCGATAGGTTTTTGCTGAGGGCTGATCGCTCGGGGCTGGAACCTTGCCCTTACAAAGTTCGTGCGGCTTCGGTTTGCGCCTTCACCTGTGCTGCAACTTTGCGCGGACGCATGAATCCAAAGATCATGCGCAGGACCCCGTAGGCGGTAAGAATGCCAAAGGCCATCGCGCCGAGGGTGGCCGAAATCAACATCGCCAGATTCAACAAATCCGCCATCGAAACCGCCTTGGGCCACTTCGGATAAAGCTCGTGATCGCCAGCCTCAACGCGTCGAGCGAGCCTCGGGAGAGTCAATTACAGCGACGTTAGCGCCTCTGCGATTGTCTCAGAACTCGGGCCGCGTTGACCCTCATTTCTATTGGCAAATAGAATACCTCTAGAGCTTTGTTTTCAGTTGAGCGTCGGCACGACTTGAAACACCAAAGTACCCGCCGGTTTCATAGAACCCATTCATGCCTATCACTCACATTTCGGTGCGAGGGGCGCGCCAGCACAACCTGCGCGACATCAATGTGCGCATTCCGCGCAACGCCCTCACGGTAGTCACGGGCCTCTCCGGCTCGGGCAAGAGCTCGCTCGCCTTTGACACCATCTACGCCGAGGGCCAACGCCGTTACGTTGAGACGCTCTCAGCCTATGCGCGCCAGTTTCTCGACCAGATCGAGCGCCCTGACGTGGATTCGATTGAGGGCCTCAGCCCTGCCATCTCCATCGAGCAAAAAACCACGAGCCGCAGTCCTCGATCGACGGTTGGAACCATCACCGAAATCTACGACTATCTCCGCCTTCTTTACGCGTCGGTGGGTACGCCCCATTGCCCCAATTGCGGCCGTCCCATAGCCCGCCAGACCGCCGACCAGATCGTCCAGCGCATCCTGGAGTTGGGCCGCGGCGAACGCGCCACAGTCATGGCTCCCATTGTACGAGGCCGAAAGGGCGAGTTTAAGGATCTGCTGGATCAGCTTGACCAGCAAGGATTTCGCGCACGCATCG
>CAZVYV010000450.1:0-3004 GCA_964630985.1 uncultured Occallatibacter sp. | reverse complement strand
TCGTGCGGATGCGCGCGCACCTGCCGAATGAGAAAGTGCGCGGCGTCTTCATCGAGGGGCTTCGTCGTAGGCAGGCCCTCGGCCATCGGCGGAATCTCATATGGCCCGTGGGATTCCGGTTTCAAAGCGCCGGTCGCCGATGTTGCAACGATTCCTCCCCATGCGCCCAGCCACGCCACCTTGCCGTCGATTGCTTCCTCCATCCGTGTTTGCTCTTCGTTCCGGACGAGGGGAAAAACTGCACCGCGGACGACGGGAATATCGGTGTGACCGGTCAGCTCCAGCATGCGCAATGTGTGCAGCGTCTCTTCGTCGCGCCACGCGTCGCCGGTGACCATGGTGATGCCCAGCACCTGCACGTCCGGCGACTGCAACAGAGCCAGCATCGACATTTGGTCCGAGCCGCCCGGGCCGGCGCCATCCTGATCGATCAGCACCATCCGCTTTTGCGCCGGACACATGGTTACGCAAGCGAACGCAACGAGCGCGAGCAATTGTTTTTTCATAAATTGGATTGTGGCACAGCTGCTGGGCCTACTTGCAAGATCAAGTTTGCCGCTCAGGGTTCTGACCCCTGATCTCTGTTCTCTGTCTTACCGCCGTCCAAACCCTCGCGGCTTGAACTGCGGCGCAACGGGCAGATCGGTCTTGCCCTCGGGATAGACCACGAGGAAACGGTTTGCACCCTCTCCCACGCTGGCCGTCTCAACACCCTGGAGCGACTTGCAAACCAGATGCATCATGCGCCGCTCGCGGCTGTTCATGGGCGGAAAACTGTAGGGAACTCCAGTCTGGCGCACTTTTTCCGCGGCGGCTTCGGCGGCCAGACGCAGCTCCTCGGCGCGCAGAGCCTTGAAGTTGCCAGCGTCAAAGCTGACCATGTGGTGCTCGTGGTGGTCAAGGCGGAGCATTTGTGCGGCCAGGGTTTCCAGCGCGCGCAGCAACTCGCCATTGTGCTGAATGACCAGAGGCACATCGGGCCCGGCCAATTCAACCGAGATTTGCCTCGGCGCGGCGCCTTCCCCTTCGCTCACGCCATCGGAAGCGCTGATGCGGTATTTGAGGCGCAGCCCGCCCAACTTGTTCAGGGTATTCAGAAATCCAGCGATTTTTTGTGCAGCCTGTTGCAGGTCGTCAATGGGCATAACAAACAAGTATCGCAGAGCCGGGCGGCCCGGCGCATGGGGTCCACAGGAAACAAAGCGGCGGACAGTCAGGTCCTGAATGAACCGACGATTCCGCTGCTCACGGGACGCAAAATGCTAACGTTGATTTGGATCCTTCCGCGATCGTCTTGAAGCCGATGTTGCACAAGCCCTTCGACCCGTCGATGCGCCGCTTGCTTCGAATTCTTTTGCTCTTCGCGCCTTTTGCGCTTGCCTCGCTTGCTCGAGCGCAGGGCGGCCCGCCGTTTATTGGCGACGACCCCGGCACGCCCGGCAATCACCATTGGGAGATCAATTTTGGCTGGATCGCCAACCACAATCCCGGCCAGTCGTATTACGAGATTCCCGACGTCGACCTGAATTACGGTTGGGGCGATCGCATCCAGCTCAAATACGAGCTGCCCCTCGCCGCCGCTACCAATCCGAACAATTCCACAAGCGTGGGCCTCGGCGAATCGTACCCCGGCATCAAGTGGCGCTACTTTGAGTACCATCGCCCCGGCCAGCCCAAGACGGACGAGAATCTGCTCTTCTCGCTGGGCACGTACCCGCAGGTCATGATCAACAATCCCACCAGCTCCGTGCGGCGCGGCATCGTTGAGCCCGGGCCGCAATACTATCTGCCCATCGAGGCCACGGCACAAATCGGATGGCTCGCGCTCAACGGCGAAGTGGGTCGATGGATTGGGAACAAAAACATGCCCGATCAGTGGGGACGCGGCTTGATCGCCGGACACCAGTTCAACGATCGTACTGAACTTTATGCCGAGCTCTATGACCTGCAGGCCATCAATCGAATGGGTGACCAGCCCAAACAGCGCTCCTTCACGCTCGACATCGGAGGGCGCCAGACTCTCGGCCACTCCGGCCATCTTCGCTTGCTGTTCATGGGCGGACGCGCCATCCAGGCGGTCACGCGCACCAATGGCGAGCCAAGCTGGATCGCCTACATCGGTCTTCAACTCCTGTTGGGACCCGAAGAAAAGCCAACGCCAGACAAACAGCCCTAGGCGGTTCGGCCGTTCATGCCTGGATCGGCGCGGCTGCGTCGATTCGCGTCCGAAAAACTGCGCCACAGATCAGCAGACCAACTCCGAAAAACGTGATGAAGGAAATTGTTGCGTTGACCGCGAAGTGCAGAATGGGTCGAAATTCCATCATCGGAACACCGAGGTCTTCATAAGCCTTGAGGATTGCGCCAAAGAGTGTCACGAGTGGCACGACGACTCTGATGACGAGAATTTGGCCTCGCGAATAAGGCTTTGCGGCCGGCAATTCGCCCGGCTCGGTCGCGCGATACCAAAGCCAGATCCACACTCCGACAGCCACCAGGCCGAACAGACTGCTGCCGTCCTGCAGCACCTTGTACATGTGCACATTCCCTTCCACGGGCAAGTGGATTGGCAGCCTGAGAAAGCTCCAATGACGATACGGCCAATAGAACGGGTGCGTGAACGAGTCCCACAAAATGTGCGTTGCTGTCCCAACCAGGATGGAGACCACGATCAATGCCAACCGCGCGGGCGGCCAGAACGAGAAAGGCTTCTCACCGGGTTTCAGTCGTGCACGAAACCCTCTCGGCAAAAGCATGATGACCGGCCGCTTCACAAAGGCATGAAAAAGCCAGAGCGCAGCCAGGCTCAGAGGCAGATCGACAAGAAACATGCCCTGCAGGGAGTGGGCGAAGAGCCCGCGCGAGCTGAGAAAGAAGAAGTAAGCGAAATCGGGCGCGAAGCATCCGGCGATGAGCGCCGACATTTCTAGGCGTGTCTTTTCGAAAGGCCAAACGGCGGCTGCGTGAGAAAGCGTAAAGGGCATTGTTTCAAGTATCTCGCATG
>CAZVYV010000449.1:0-3018 GCA_964630985.1 uncultured Occallatibacter sp. | reverse complement strand
CATGTTCTTTTCCTTGAGCACATCAAACTGTTTGCAGACTTTCTCGTCTACATCACAAAGGAGTGAATACGGGAGGTCGAACTTCGCCCGGAACTTAGCCTGTTCGCGGGGCGTGTCGCGGCTGATTCCCAGAACCACGGCGCCTGCCGCCTGCAGTTTCTTAAACGTATCGCGGAAGCCGCAGGCCTCAATCGTGCAGCCAGGGGTATCGGCCTTGGGATAAAAGAAGAGGATCACCGGCTTGCCGGCAAAGTCAGAAAGAGTCACGGTTTTGTCTTCATCCGTTTGCAGGGTAAAGTCGGCAACTATCTCGTTGAGCTTCATGGGGAATATCCTCTCTAAAGATGGGTCGGGTCCGCGTGCAACTTCCAGTTTCGACGCGGCCGCCAGATTCGATTATTGTCGAGGGAAGTCGAAGGTGTCATTGCATCACTCAAGCCGCTTGTGGATAAAGGCAGCCGCCGGGTGCCCCATCCTAGCCATGCCTTTGTTCTTGCGGCTAGGGTGGGGGGCGGCACTCGTTCTCATCTTTGTCTTTCGCGTTGCCGCGCAATATCCTGGCCAGGTCGCCAAGCCTGATGCGAACGCGCCTGATATGCGCGCTGTCGCAGTGTACGAGTGGACCGGCGATGAATCCCATCCCAAGGCCGCACGCCTCGTTCCCGTCTGTATTTTCGATGGCCAGGACCTGAATGACGCTGGCGTCTATCTTGCTCATCCCGAGCCGCTCGCCCTCGAAAGCGACGTCGAGTATCAACTCCAGCAAGATGGCAAGCCGGTAGGCCGATTCGACATTGACACGTCGGCTCGAGAGCAAGGCGGATGGGTGGGCTATGGCAAATGGAGGCCGCCGGCGAAGGCCAATTCTGCTCCAGCGCAAGTGGCGAAGGTGGACGAAGACGACGATGCGCAGAGCGACGTGCCCATTCTGCACCGCAAGCATCACGCAGACGATTCTTCCGGTGGGTCGGGCTCTGGTTCGGGTTCCGGGGCAAGCTCCGGGCCGAGCGGGCCTGCTCCCGATCCCGATCGTCCCACGCTGCACAAAAGCGGTGATGCATCGGCCTCGGGCTCGGGCACAGGCTCGGGCGGCAATTCGAGCGCCGATTCCGGCGCGCCACCGGCTGATTCCGACCGCCCGGTACTTCACTCCGGGAATGACAGCTCATCGACAGGCAGCGCATCCTCCGATAACTCCAGCGGCCCGAAACTCAAAAAGAAAAAGAAGGACGACGAAGAGGCATATGTGTCCGATGTTGCAAGTGGTGCCGATCCCAATCGTCCACGCCTGGTTCCCGGTAAGTTTGCCGGTTACGGCGCGCCGGTCGTTCCCACCCTCTTCGGCCTGCCAATCGATATGCATCAAACCGTCGCTGTCTCCGACGCGATCGATCGTCCCGAGCATCCGTGGAACTACGCATGGGCCAACCAGGATGACGAAGACAAAATGGAGGCCGCGATGGAGGTTCTTGCGCGGAACGCGCTCGGGCTCAATCCACCTCCTGCTTCCAAGCCAACGGCCAAATCGGCTACTGCCGGGCACCGCGCGAAACCCGTGACACCTCTCGCGCCTGCTCCGCTGCTCGTCGAGCAGTTCCGAGTCTTCCAGTTGGCCTACGATGCGGGGGCCACCCTTGTGCTTTCCGCGCACACTGATGGAGCAGGAGCCAACGAGAAATTTGTGACCCTGATTGCGCAGCCCGATCTCTATGGAGGCGTAGCGGTCCTGTTCAAAAACGTGACCGACGGCGCGAGCCTGGACCTTACGCCGCGGATGCACCTTGTCGATGCGGTCGACGCCGAAGCCGACAACCGTGGCGAGCTTCTCTTCGAGCTTCGCGGAACCGCGGAGCGCCGGTTCGCGCTTTATCGCGTTCTTCGGGGCGACGCCTCGCGTATCTTTCTCAGCGCCCCTGAGTCCATCGGTGTTGTTCCCGTCGCTAACTGATACGGGCGCGTTGCATCGCTTCGCACACCTTTAGAATCAACCGACTTCACATGAGGGTGTTTGCTCTTTGTGCACTCCCCCGCAGTACTTTCGCTCGTTCTTTTCCGCGCCAGCAGCGCGTTTTGGCAAGGTGTCCTATACAATAAAAAGATACAAGTGGGCACATCGACACTTCTCAAGGATTCCCCTTCGCATGGCATCTGTAACCACCGTTTCTTCAACCGAGCCCGTTATCACTGAGTCTGCCCAGCCCACTTCTACCGTTCCCGATCCGAGCGCTTCCGCCTCCGTCGCCGCCAAAGCCGTTGCCAAGTGGCGCCAAATTCGCATGGGCCGAGCCATGGCCGTCAGCGATGGTTTGAGCTGGCCGATGGTGCTTGTGATCGCCATTTTCCATCTCGGTGCGGTGGCCGCGCTTTTCCTCTTCAGTTGGCAGCGCCTGCTGGTCATGGCCATCCTCTACGTCCTCGCGATCAACGTTGGTATCGGTATGTGCTATCACCGCCTGCTTACGCATCGCGGCTACAAGGTGCCCAAGTGGCTTGAATACACCATGACGGTCTTCGCCACGCTTTCTCTTGAAGGCGGGCCGATCTTCTGGGTTTCGACGCACCGCGTCCATCACCAGCTCAGCGACAAGGAAGGCGATCCGCACACCCCGCGCGAAGGCGGCTGGTGGGCACACGCCGGGTGGATCCTCTTCGGCCAGTCGTTGCACCTGCAGATTGAGGCGCTCTCGCGCTACTCACCCGACCTCAGCCGTGATCGCTTCCACGTGTGGCTCAGCAAGTATCACTGGATTCCCATCACCTTGAGCGCCGTGCTGCTGCTCACCCTCGGATGGATTTGGGGCGGCTTCGTCAACGGCATTGCCATGGTCCTCTGGGGCGCTTTGCTTCGCGTAACGCTGGGCCTTCACGCCACCTGGCTGGTGAACTCCGCAACCCACATGTGGGGCAAGCGCCGCTTTGAAACGCACGACGACTCCCGCAACAGCTGGTGGGTCGCGCTGCTCACCGGCGGCGAAGGATGGCACAACAACCATCACGCGCATCCGGTTTCCGCGCGCC
>CAZVYV010000448.1:0-3018 GCA_964630985.1 uncultured Occallatibacter sp. | reverse complement strand
AAAGCTGAGAAGGAACCCAAGGTTGTTGTGGAAAAACCTACTTCTGATGTAGAGAAATTTCGCACCTTATTTGCGTTGGGCAAAAAGTTGAACACCAAGTATGAAACCACCAACGCCTTGGTACGCTTAGGCGACAAGGTGGGCACCAAATTGCCCAGCATCAGCACTGGTCTGCCTACATTTGACTACGGTGTGGTTGGAACAGGTGGGATACCTAAGGGTAGAATTGTAGAAGTATTCGGACCGGAATCCGCAGGGAAGACTAGTTTCACTTTGCACATTATAGCTGAGTGTCAACGAGCTGGAGGCATCGCCGCATTCGTAGACGCTGAGCATAGTCTGGACCCCTCATGGGCAGCTCTTCTGGGGGTTGACGTGGAGAAGTTAGTTGTGTCTCAACCTGACAGTGGTGAACAAGCCCTAGATACCGTTGACGAGCTGGTTGAGTCGCAGTCGGTAGATTTAATCGTTGTGGACTCCGTGTCTGCACTGGTACCAGAAGCTGAGCTTGCGGGGGAGATTGGGGACTCTCATGTAGGGCTCCAAGCTCGATTACTCAGTCAAGCAATGCGCGTGCTCACAGCGAAGTGCGCCAAGAATAATACGACAGTGTTGTTTATTAATCAACTGAGGGAAAAGATTGGCACCATGTACGGCAACCCGGAAACGACGAGTGGAGGCCGAGCATTAAAATTTTACTCCTCAGTACGCATTGATGTTCGTAGAAGAGAAGAAATAAAACAAGGAAGTGAATTGCAGGGACATCAAATCAGGATCAAAGCCGTTAAGTGCAAAGTAGGAGTTCCGTTCAAAGAAACAACCATTGAGTTGAACTACGAAACTGGCTTCGACAAAGTTGGAGACCTTATAACATATGCAGACACCTTAGGAGTTTTCGAGAAATCTGGTTCATGGTTCAAACTGGACGGAGCAAATGTGGCCAATGGCCTGCCCGCCATGAAGGCCCTTCTGAAAGACGACCCTAAAGCTCTGGCTAAAGTTAAACTAGCGCTAGAGAAGAAACTGACAGAAAGCACAAAGATAGAAGTATGACTAAGATCTATGCCTTAATAAATAAGCTGAATCTAAAAATGTACATAGGACAAACTGCCAGTAGTTTGTCTCGAAGATTCAGTTCGCACATGTCCTCTGCAAAACATGGGTCTTCCCCCATCTACAGGGCCATAAGAAAGTATGGAAAAGACGCTTTTGAAATGGTAGAATTAGCCACTACAGACGACCGAGAATACGGTCACTTTTTAGAGCGCCTATGCATCGCCTTCTACAGGACGCAGGGCACCACTGGCTATAATGCATCGGCAGGAGGAGAGGCTCCTGCCTTTGGAATGAAGCACACCAAACAGTGGTGTAAGGAGCACAGCAAAGCTATGTCTGGTTCACTCCACCCTTTGTTTGGTACGAAGGTGTCGGACGCGTCTAAAAAGAAGATGAGCGATTCCAGAAAAGGACGCCTAGTAAAACCAGAAATTTCTAATGAGCTTATCGCCCGACTTTACTTGTCTGGTCTGGGTACTAGAGCAGTTGCTGATATCTTGCATATGGCTAGGACTTCTATTCAGAAGAGATTAAAATCTCAGGGTGTAAAGAAACACCCTACGGGAAGGATTAAAAGGGTGAAGGTATGATCAAGCCGACCAAGAGTGCAATTCGTACATACACGGGGAAGCTGTTCGACTTTGTAAACCCAGAGTTGTATCCAATCAGTATCGACGATATAGCCCACTCCTTAAGTCTTCTCTGCCGCTTCGCGGGCCACTGTAAAAAGTTTTATTCAGTAGCAGAGCATTCCTATCGTGTCAGCTATGTTTGCCCACCTGAGCATGCTTTGTGGGGTTTGATGCACGATGCCGGAGAGAGCTATGTAGTGGATGTGCCCCGACCACTAAAGCACATGGCGGGCATGGAGCCATACCGTGCTCATGAGGCGCGCGTCATGTTTGCCATCTGCAAACAGTTCGGGATGAAACTCACTGAACCCATAGAGGTAAAAGCAGCAGACAATATACTGCTCGTGACAGAGCAACGCGACTTGATGAACAACTCGATCCCGGACTTTGACGTGAAGCCCTTGATCGGCAAAATCTGCCCTGTCACATCGCGGCAGGCTGAGCTGTTATTTCTCAGGCGCTTCAAAGAATTGACCAAGAAGTAAACACCTTGACAAGCCTTACGGTGTTCCACTATAGTGGATTATATGATGAAAATCTCAATCAAAGCACGAGCACAAGAAATTGTACGTGAGAAATACCCTCACGCCATAGAGGTGGCAACTGGTGCACAAGTTTGGATTCAGTCACCCAATGTAACCATTTCTAAGGGTTACTCTTTTTCCAAGTCAGGTAGCGGAGCGACTAAGATGGCATGGTGTGATGCTGCTCGTCACATTGTGGATAAGGAAGTAAAATGAAAACTTGTAAAGAAGAACGCGTAATTGAACTTGAAGAAGCGTTGCGGTGGGCCTTGAACGCTGTCTACACATTAGCGCATGATCCAGCACAAAGCACACCGTCTTGGGTGCGTTGTGAGCAGTACGAAAACGCAGAGACCCTATTGTACGAACGTAAGATATAAATCAAAGGAGAACCCCTAGTGTATGCCAAACAACATGAACCACCCGAGGAATCCTCAGAATTCGAATGGCACCTCTACGCGCCCCAAGGGAAAGTCAAAGTACGCAGGGAAATCCCGAGGGAAGAAGTTCGTAAAACCCGTGAAACCCCTAGGTCCAGTGAACTCATATACGTCGGTTTGCTGTAGTGCCCCAGCAACAAAGCCGCCGTGCACAAAGGCATCGAAGGTCAAGGGTGCCCCGCCGCAGGCGCTGGGGAAGTGGCGATGTACTCAGTGTAAAAAGGTATGTTCTGTTACAGTCAGCAAATTCAAAGCTGCCGAGGTGGTACCTGCAGCAGTTTCAGAGGTGACAAATGTTAGTACTTAAAGGGGTCACTCTCCTGCTGGTGTGGACATTGCTGTTTTTCTTCATAGTCACCCTCGGCT
>CAZVYV010000447.1:0-3031 GCA_964630985.1 uncultured Occallatibacter sp. | reverse complement strand
TGTGCCGTATGATCCCGGATCTCCGGCCAACTTGGATCCGCCCACCCAGATCCATTCGCTTCCGTTGTATTCCCAAAGGTCGTTAAGACCACCCAGGGTTCCGACCGAGTCATCGCCCTGCCCACCAAAGAGCCAGAAGTTGCCGGCGGAATCTGTCCAGGCCATGGCATCCGATCTCCCGCCAGGGATATTCCCGGGTGCGGCCGTCCCTTCAACTCCATAGACACCGGGCAGAAACAGAGTCGCCACCTGCGGCCCGCTCATCCATGTCCACTCGCCTGCGCTATATTTCCACAAATCATTCAAGTATTCGCTCGATCCATTTACGTCGAGGCCCAATCCGCCGAAGAGCCACAAATTCCCCGAAGCATCTTTCCAACCCACAGCATTCGTCCGAGCTCCAGGAACGTTGTGCGGATCGGGCGTACCTTCAGTTCCATACACTCCCGCCTGGTTATAGCCATTCGATCCGCCCATCCACGTCCATTGCCCACCACTGTACTTCCAAAGATCGTTCAGAAAGCTATCTGAAGCCTGAGTCGGCTGTGCAATCCCGCCAAACATCCAAAAGTTGCCTGTAGAGTCAGTCCACGTGACAGCACCCTCTCGGGCGCCTGGAGCATTCGCAGCCGCTGATGTTCCCTGTGTGCCATAGATCCCGGGCTGGTTGATCACATTCGCGCCACTCACCCAGGTCCACTCGTTATGACCGGCAGGCGGTGGCGGAGCAACGCCAACGAAATTGGAGCTGGTGCCCCCACACCCCGATAGGTCCAGGAGCATCGCGCCGCAGTAAATCATCCAGAGATAATTCCGGTCGCGCCCCATAGCCAGGTCTCCGCCCCGCTGCATCTGTACGCGACACAAATTCTAGCCATACGACTTAAGATCCACAAGAAATTCCAAAGAATTCTCGTGAGCAGCAAGCACGCGAAATTCTTGCTTTGCGAGGGTGTCGGACCATGGGGAAGCTCATCTGTGCATCATTCGGCTGCTTGCAATCTCAAGAAGACGGCCAGAGACCCACCGCATTGCCAAGGTCATTGAGGAGTCCGAGGAGCAACTTTCGATTGGTGTCAATCCGCGCTCGGTCGGATTCCCCTGCCGGGATGCCGTTGCCCTGAATTGGGTCCCCCGATTCCGGTTGTCAACCCCACACAAGCCCTCCGATCCCCGCAACGCTCTGAAAACACTGCGCAAAAAGTTTCCGCCAAGTTCGCCGGTTATTTCCGCGAAATCTCTACACTTGTCTTAAGGCGGTTGAAAGATCGAAATTCAAAATGAGATCCGGCTTCGTTCATGCGGCGCATCGGATAGCCGAGCAAAATTAATTCAATAAAAAAATTGGTATGGTTCGCTTAATTTTCGCCACTTAACTCGTTTAGAATCAATAAACCGCTTCTTGATGCGTTGCCAAAATGGCCCCAATTTCGTCCAGTTTATGACCCATAACATCTTTGGAATCAACACGCGATCTGCTCAAATCCAATCTGTGCGCTTTCCCTCTTTAACTAGCTCATTTCATTGGTCTTGTTTCACTTCTATCCTCTTCCGTTCGCGATTCACGACCCACGTCCCGCGATCCACGCTTCACCGCGCGCCGATCATCATCACGCTCCGGCGCCTCGGCCAACTGTCCGCCGTTTACTACCCACTGCTCACTGTCCTTGAAGTCCCCTGCCGTAGAATCCACTTGGAGCCACAATGCCAGTCAAAGCTCTCTATCCCGGCACATTTGACCCGCCAACGAGCGGCCACGTGGACCTGATCGAGCGCGGATCGAAGCTCTTTGACCACCTCACGGTCGCCATCCTCGTCAATCCTGTGAAAAATCCGCTGTTCACAGTCGAAGAGCGCGTGGAGATGCTTGAAGAGGCAACGGGTCCGCTGGGCAACGTTTCGGTTGCAACCTTCGACGGGTTGATGGTTGCCTTCGCGCGCAAGGTGGGCGCGTCGGCGGTGCTGCGCGGCATCCGCGCCATCTCCGATTATGAGCATGAGTTTCAGATGGCTCTCATGAATCGCCGCCTCGCGCCAGACGTTGAGACGGTTTTCCTTCAGCCGGCCGGGCGCTACTCGTTTGTCAGCTCACGCATGGTGAAGGAAGTGTTCAGCTTCGGCGGCGACATCAGCGGCCTGGTGCCCCCGAACGTGTTGAAGAAGCTGCGCGCGCGCATCAAGAACGGAAACTGAGTCCGCGGCATCCACAGCCTGAACTTTGCGCACACTACAAAATCTGAGAAGATGGAAGAGATATGACCGTCATAGCTCCTCAAAAAGTTTTTGCCGACCGCATCGGCCGGATCGAAGTTTCCGCGACGATGGCCGTGGCCGCCGAAGCAGCTAAACTGCGCGCACAGGGCGCAAACCTCGTGGATTTTGGGGCCGGCGAGCCGCACTTTGCCACGCCGAGGCACATCAAGGACGCAGCAATTGCCGCGATTGAGGCCAATTTCACGCGCTATACCGTGGTGCCTGGAATTCCCGACGTGCGCAAGGCGATTGTGGAGCGGCACGCGTGCGATTTTGGATCGGATTACACGATCGACGAGGCCGTGTTTACTGCCGGCGGCAAGCTGGCGTTGTTTAATACCATCCAGGTGCTGATCGACCACGGCGACGAGGTGATTTTGCCGGTTCCCTATTGGGTGAGCTTTAAAGACATCATCCAGTACGCGGGCGGAACGGTGGTGTTCCTCGAAACCAGCGAGGCGGAGAGTTTCCGTATCACGGCCGACGCGATTGAGCGGGCGATTACGCCGCGAACCAAGGCAATCATCCTCAATTCGCCATCGAATCCGGCGGGTTCAGTGGTCTCGGCGCAGGATCTGGAGCGGATCGTCCACCTGGCGCACGATCGCGGTATTTTTTTGCTTTTGGATGAGTGTTACGTGTATCTCAACTATGCCGGCAAGCCGGTTTCGGGCGGCTCGTTCACCTGGGCCAAAGACCATCTGGTGATTCTTGGCTCGCTGTCGAAGACCTACTCGATGACCGGCTGGCGAGCGGGATTTGCGCTGGCCGAAAAGAA
>CAZVYV010000446.1:0-3032 GCA_964630985.1 uncultured Occallatibacter sp. | reverse complement strand
CTTCCTCGTCGCTCAAATTGGACAGGGCCAGGTCCGGCGCCTGTTCGGATTGGGGGCCGTGGCTGACACGTTCGGCGCGCTCATATGTGGCTGCGTCACGATGCAGATCAACAAGCTCGTCAGTGAGCTTACGACCGTCCTCGGATACTTCGAGAATCTGGAAAGCGGTATCGTCCTGATTCCAGTTTTTCTCAGCTTCATCAATGCCCTCTCCCTTACGCTTGCCGATCGCAAAACCGCCGGGCTTTCCATCCTTGCCGGCGCCGGCGAAGAGGACGTGCTCTACCTTGTTGCCTTGGGCATCATAGTAGTGAGCGTTACCCAGGTCGTCGAAGCGGGTTTCGAGAGCGGCGCCTGTTTGGTCAACAGGTCCGAGGAGACCCTCGCGCTTGCGGAGCGCAGTCAGGGCTTGAGCACGATATGCCTTTCTCTGTTCAAACCAATCACCGACACGCTGCACCTGGCGAGTGGGGTTGAAGATGTCGTTGTCCTCAAACATGGGGGACCTCTTTGATCTCCGCCTCGGGAACGCGGGCCGCGCGCATCGCCTGAGCGATATTGCGGTGGCGGACTTGCCTCTTCACTGTTTCCATTTGCGAGTTATCCTTGGGAACGCCTGGATCGTGAATAGTCAGAGGGCGCTTCGGTTCATCGTTCCAGAACAACATTTCGTCCTCGAACACCGAGATCCCGTTGGCTGAATACGTCATCATTGACTGATCGCGAAGAGGGTCGTCATAGGCGAGGTTTCCTTGTAATACCTCTCCCACAAAATGGTCATCCCAAAGCCAGGAAGGCTTCGGAAAAGTAAGTCCAAATCCCAAGTCGATACGCTCCGGCCACGAGTCGAGATAGTGCTCGTCCCACTTGGCTGCAACCAGCATTTCCATTGCCTTGCGCGAGAGCCATATCCCACAACCACCATGCGGGTAGTTCAGATATTTGTGCCATGTCTTAAACGTACCACCGATGGAGAACTTGCAACTGAACGCGCCCGCCAGATCGAATTGTTCCAGACCGGCGTCGCGAATGCGGTCGGGGTAAACCCAGCAATCGTCAGTGCAGCGCATGAGATGAGAGTATCCGTGATCGAGCGCGTACTGACAGGCAGCTTGGACTTTTAGATGCAGATATTTCTTCTCGTCCGACCCCGGCGCATGAATAATGTCTTTGTCTAAGATGCCACAACGCTCGCGATCGCCGGGGAACGGTTCATCGCCAAAGACAAATTTGTAATCGAGTGGCGACTTGGCGAGGCACTGAGCGAGGAGAATTTGTCTGTAGTGCCAACGGGAAGGATGGTAGGCCGAGAGAAAGACAAGCAGGATTTTACTTTGCGGCATTGTGCGTTTTCCTTTCAATTTCTTTGCGAATATCATGTTCACGCCCACAAGGTATGCAGAAATGCTTTCCCATTCTACTGGTCCCTGTATTCTCCAGAGTACGCGGATGACCGTGAAGACAAGTAGGAGAAAACATCCTACGCTGATTAAGCCGTTGCTGAGACATGGTAGCCCAAACACAATTCGACTTTTCGTAATTTCCGTTTACATCCAATCTCTCAATCGTCAGCTTAGGTGGGCACTCACCCATATCGCGCAGAAAAACAGAAAAATCGTCCCACTCAGGACAAACTTTGATGCCGCGTCCTCCGTAGTCCTTCCGTTGCCAATGATTAGGCGCATTGCAACGGTCCCGCATGGCAATCCAAATCTCCCAAGTTCTCGGACGACGGCCCTCAGAGTTTCGCTTACCGTACCCATGCTTGTAGTGCCTCTGGGCAGATAGTTCACGAGCCAGGCATCCACAACTTCTTGTGGTACCCGCAAGCAAACTGCATTTGTGAATTACTTTTTCCTTACCGCAGTCGCACACGCACTGAAACAGAATAGCTCCGTGTTTGGAGCTTTCTGCTTTCACTTGAACAACGAGTCTACCGAATCGCTGCCCAATCAAACCAACATCAGGTATGCTTGATCTCGGGGTAGTCATAGTCGATCCTCCAGATCGATAAGACATGAACCGGGAGTTCCTGCTCCCGGTTCCCCCATTGTAGCTCAAAACCCCGATCACAAATACCGCCTTTTGAGGGTTTCGTACAAGCACCCTTCCGGATACTCGCCGTCCGTATCCAGCCGGACCCCTGGCCGATGACCGAGGTCGAATCCTCGCCCAGCCTTGTCCTCTGGCCCATCGTTCCAAGCTGCGTGAAAAAGGTGAACTGAATAAGCATCGGTCAGATCGAACTTCGCAGCAGGGTCCACGAGATCGCGCACACGCTCCCATTGGACCGGATCAAAAGTTTTGCCTGACTGCGCGAACTGAGTAAGGTGGAAATACTCAATCGCTCCGAGGACCAGTTCCGTCCCAATCTCCTGCCAGGATAGCCGAGCGCGCTCCTCAATGGATAAAGATCGCACATAGTCGTAACAATGCTGAAGGAAAGGAGCACCTGCAGGAGCCTTGGAAAGGGCGAGCGAGATGGTGGATTCATCATAATCTCTGTATAAAACGTACTCGCTCGCATAATCAAGAGGGGCCAACAGGCAATTGTCCATGTCCGAATACCAGCCGCCCTTCTTCAACAAGAGTGCCACGCGGAAGTGATCTGAAAATTGAGCTGCACAACGAAAAGTTGCAACCTCCGACTCAGGAACAATCTCACGGGCATCCTTCAGCACAACTCCGTCTGAAACTCCCTCGATAGGCTCGTAGGCATAAAGTTCAAATCGATGACCATGCGACATAAACGACTTCACACACAGCCGCTCCATGGTGGTGAACGGGCCGGTCCAGAAGCCTTGGACGACGAGGTTGTCAGGACTGATCACGACTGACCTCCCCAATCCCTGCCCACATTCCGCACCGTTCCCAGTTCTCCCCGGATCATCGCCGCACACTTCTCTTCGTACAACTGGTGCATCGCCGACACATCCGAATAGACCCCAGCGGGCTCGTGCCACTGGTGATGAACCAGGATGTTGGTGTAGAGGAACTCCACGCTTTCCCCAGCCAACCGCGCAGCCAGGTCG
>CAZVYV010000445.1:0-3039 GCA_964630985.1 uncultured Occallatibacter sp. | reverse complement strand
CGCACGAACCCGTGACTGCCCGCCTTCAACCCGGCAAGAAAAGGGTGCCCCAGGTCTGGATTTTCAGTCCTGGGATAGCACGAGCCTCCATCCGCCCCACTCAATCCGGCACAGGAAAATGGGTGCCCCACCCTCGCCGCGCCTTTGTTTTTGCGGCTAGGGTGGGATAGCACGACACATCGTCGCGCACCCAAAACTCGCCCCTTGGCCCGGAAGCATGCATCCATGTCAAGCCCCGCCCCCCCGCCCGGACTTCGCAAATGCTGATAGGATGAGAGTTGTCAGCCCAAAATTCTTCCCCCAAGTTCGCTGATTATTTCCGCCAACTCTCTAAACTTGTCTTAGATTGACAAACGAGCGAACTCGCCAACCCGCAGGTTCGCTGTTCACGACGACAGACCGCCAAAATGACCATCCGCCGACCATCGAACACCGACCACCAATCACCTTTCCGCCACCCTCGAAAGGAGACAAAACATCGGAAGAATGATTTTCCTGCTTCAGAAATGGTGCAAATGCCACTTAACTCTTTTGTAATCAATGAAAATTTCGAAAAACTGTCGACAAATTTCGTCGATTTTATGCACCAAACCAGCGCTTTTCCGGCCTTGAACGGCCCTTCGCGACTATGATTTCAGCCAATCACCATGCCCGACATTGAATCGCTCTTAACGCGCTGGCAATCCGCCGGCGTCCTCGACGCGGCGACCGCCGCCCGCATCCGCGCGCACGAAGCGCAATCTGCGCCCCAAGACAGTCCCGGACTTAAATGGCAGGGCGTCACCGCGCTCATCCTCGGCGCCATTCTTCTTGCCTGCGGAGTTGTCCTCTTCATCTCTGCCCATTGGGATCAGCTCGGCCCGGCCGCGCGCTTCTCGCTCGTCTGCGCCATGGTCGCCGTCTTTCACATCGCCGGCGGTTTCGCGCGTCCCCGGTTCCTCGGCCTCTCCACTGCGCTTCACGCCGTGGGCACCGTCGCGAGTGGCGCGGCCATCGCGCTCGTCGGCCAGATCTTCAACATTCAGGAGCACTGGCCGGCGGCCGTGCTTCTCTGGGCGCTCGCTGCTCTCGCCGGCTGGGCGCTCCTCCACGATCAGGCGCAGCAAACCATCGCGCTCCTTCTCGTCCCCGCTTGGATCGTGTGCGAGCTCGACTTCCGCATGAGCGGCCACATCGGCGAAGGCATCTACATGGGCCGGCTCTGCTTTCTGTGGGCCATTCTCTACATCACGTTCTTCCTCGCCTCACGCCGCCGCGCGGTGCAGGGAATTCTCTTCGCAGTCAGCATCGTCGCCGCCGGCCTCGCTATCTACGGAATGCTCTCGGCCTGGGAGTCCGGAAACTCCAACCAGACCTTCATTCCGTTCAGCACGCGAGTCTGGGCCTGGATCGCCATCGCCGCTATCCCGCTCCTCATCGCCGCATTCCACGGCCACAAGGGCCTCGTCCCCATCGCCGTCGCCATCGCCTTCGTGATCGCGCTGCCGTGGTGCTATCACTCCATCACTGAGAGCTATTCGGCGCCTAACGGCGCCACAAGCACCTGGGTCCGCACCGATCCCAATCTACTGGCCTACGCCCTCGTCGCCGCCTTCGCCGTCTTCCTCTGCGCATGGGGCGTGCGCCTCGCCTCGCGCGCGCTCGTCAATCTTGGCATCGTCGGCTTCGCCGCCTCCGTCGGATGGTTCTACTTCAGCGACATTCTCGACAAGCTCAACCGTTCGCTCGGACTCATCGGACTCGGCATTCTCTTTCTCGCCGGTGGATGGGCTCTCGAGAAAATGCGCCGCCGCATCCTCGCGCGCATGGCGTCGCCGCATCCGCCGGCGTCGGCCGCCGCCGCCGCCAACGCAACAGGAGGTGCGCAATGAAGATCGGCCGCTTCACGCTCTCCGGCGTCTCCATCGTATTGCTCACCATCCAATTGCTCGTCGTCTCTTCCATCGCCGGCAAATATCTCTGGCAACGTTGGCGCTGCCCGCGTGTCTGGACCCGCGCCGCCGCGATCGATCCCGACCTTCCCATGCGCGGGCGCTATCTCTCGTTGCATCTCACGGTCGACGGCTGCCAAAGCACATTGCCCTCGGCCAAATTTGCCACATTTCCGCGCGACGTCAACGGCGCCATCAAACCCGGCCCGTATGTTCTGCGCCCGCAACCCGTCCTGTTCAGCGCCAACCTGAAAGTTGAAGACAACCAGCTCGTCGCACTTCGAGTTGAAGGCCAGGAAGACTCGGGCGCTGGCGAAGAAATCTCCGCTGCGCCCGGCGCGCCTTGCAACCAGATGCAACTCTCCGACCCCGTCGACTTCTACATCGCCGACACCGCAAAGAGTCCGCTTCCGCTCCAACCCAATCAGGAATTGTGGATCGAAGTCACAGTCCCGCCCAAAGGTCCGCCGCGCCCGCTCCAACTCGCCCTCAAAGACAGTGGCGCATGGAAGCCGCTAGAGTAGCGCCGGCGTCCTCGCCGGCTGTCGTGTGGGCGTCCTCGCCCGCACTTGCTGCCTGCCCGCACTCACGCCTCTTCAGCTTTGCTCAAATCGACCAAACCCATCGGCAGTTCCATCTCCACGCGCCTCGCGTCAAGATCGATCTTGCGCAGATAGCTCTTCGTAAACGGAACCAGCACTTCGCCCCTCGCGCCGCGCACTACGAGCAACGGCGCAGCCCCCCCGCTCCGGTCCACGCCCTCGATCTCGCCCACGAGAACAACCTTCCCGCCGGCCACGTCCATCAGCACGCATCCGATCAGGTCGCCGATATAAACTTCGTCTTCGCCGAGCGCCGCTCGCTCGGCGCGCGGAATCGCCACGATCATTCCATTCAGCGCCTCGGCCGCAGTGATCGAATCCACTCCCGCAAAGTGCAGCACCACGCCGCCCTTGTGCAGCCAATGATTCAGGAGCTCAACCTGCCGTGGCGCTGGCGCGGCCACAGCGGCGGACGCCTGCTCTGGCAGCAGCCAAAGCTGCCGTCGCTCTTTAAACTTGTCAGGAAAGTCAGTCAGAATCTCGGCGAAGACCTCGCCTTTGCGCCC
>CAZVYV010000444.1:0-3044 GCA_964630985.1 uncultured Occallatibacter sp. | reverse complement strand
TAGTTGGCCAGGGAACTAAAGGAGTTGGCTTCGAGCGCCTTCTTGTATTCGTTGATGGCGCCGAGAAGGTCGTTCTGAGCGACCAACTGCTGGCCTTTCAGGATGGAGATGCGGACCTGAAGATCGGGGCCGGATTTGAGGACCCAGTCATTGGGATCGACGCTGATGCGCCGCGGGCGGCCGAAGGTGTCAACGATGTACTGGGTGTCGGTTCCAACCACTTCGACTTTCTGGTTCACGGTCTTACCGTCGGTTTCAATGCGCAGATCGACCGGCATTCGAAACAGATCAAGATCCTGGTTGATTTCGCCGATGGTGCGGAAGCCCTTGTTGTTGCCCAAGCGGTAGACGGCGTACTTGTCAGTGAAGGTTGGCGCACCGGTGCCGTCAATCCACTGGGAGAAGAAAGGCACAAGCTGCTGCTGGCTCTGCTCCTCGGCAACCTTCTCGAAATCCTGCGTGCGGATGGAGCCGCCGGCATACTGGCTGAGCGCGCCCTGGAGGACGGCCTGAAAGGCCTTGTCGCCCACTTCCCAACGGAGCATGTGAAAGATCATGGCTCCCTTTTCGAGGGTCATGGATTGGAACTGGGGCGTGAAGGGATCGAGATGGCCGACGCTGGAAAGAGGAATGGTGTCATAGGCCAAGGCTCCGGCGGCCACGTCTTCCATGGCGGCTTTGAGAGCGGTTTCGCCGCTCTGGTCTTCGACATACATCAGCTCGGCGTAGCGAGACATGCCGTTGGTGATCCAGGAGTCGTCGAGGGTTTTGGGGCTGATTTCCAATCCCCACCATTGATGGGCGATGGTGTTGGCGAGCAGGCGAATGCCGGATCTATCGCCGGTGCGAGAGCCCATTATGGCCGCAATCTCGGGCGCGTAGACGGCAGGAAGGGTATCGTCAGGCAATTCGAGAATGTTGATGCGTGGCGTAGGAGGAAGGCCGAATTCGTCAGTGAAGTAGTTGTATTCGCTGGTGGCCGTTTGCGCAAACTGGTTGGCCGAGGCCTGGTGCGCGATGGTGACGTAGACCTTGACGTTGCCGGCGCCGACTGAGACGGCGGGGAGATAGCGGCCGGCGATGACGGTTCCGGGAAATCCGGGCTTGGCCCAACTGAAGTCATACTCGTCGCCTTGCTTGCCGGTGGAGAGTGTAACGGGCTTTGACGCTCCGGTGGAACCGCTCGAAAACACGCGAATGCCCTGGGGAACGCGGATGTGCAGTTCGGCGGTGAAGCGGTCGGTCATGAAACCGGTCATGGGAAACCAGCGGGCCGGGTAGAGGAGATAGCTGATGGGTTCCTGAATGGCGGCAAGCTTGAGGCCCTCGACCGGGCCATCCTCGTTTCCGGTGATGATGCCGTCGTAGACGAAGGTCCAGTGAGCTGTCTGGCCATCCGCGAAGGGTGTATTCGTGGTGACGCGGATGGAGCCGTCGGCGGTGCGCTCGCCTTCAAGGAGCTTGCCGGCATCGTCAGTGATTTTGGTGACCTTGAGCGCGGGATGGAAGCCGAAGGTGACGACGTCGAGGTTGGCGGGAGCGGTAAAGCTGACCTGGGCCGTCGCGGTGAGGTGGTGCGTCGCGGTGTCGAGCTCAGCGTCAATCACGTAGCCCGTGATGTTGAGCGCGGGACGGGTGATCTGGGCAGCGGTGGGAAGGGCGGAGGTTGCGGCGAGGGCCACTGCGAGAAGGACAAATACAGCGCGAGTTGCGGGGCGTCGGCCGTCGTGCGGGGAATCTTTCAGGAGTTTCTTCATTCGATCGCTCATGATTTTCGTGCTCTTCAAGGGTGATTGGATCCTAGTGAGTCTCTGATTGACCTTAGGGCGTGGCCGCATGCGCGGGCGCCGGAAATTGTGCTTCGACCTCTTGAACCACGATGGCGGCTACCCTCTCGATGGCAGTCTGGCCCTGTTGGTGGGCTGCTTGCCCCCGGAGCGCCTCGCGAACAGCTCCAAGGTCTATTCTCATGGACTCACGAGCGGGGCCGTCGGGTAGCAGGGGCTCGAGTTGTTGGACGATATTTGCGGCGGTGAAGTCGTGCTGGATGAGCTCTGGGACCACGCGTTTGCCGGCGATGAGATTGGCCATGGCTACGTGAGGGACTTTGACCATGCGCTTCGCAATAGCATACGTGAGCGGCGAGACGCGATAGACAACGACAAAAGGATTGCCGATGAGGGCGGCTTCAACAGTGGCGGTGCCACTGGCGACGATGGAGGCGCGAGCGTGGAAGAGTGCGGAGCGGGCGTCATGGACAAAGGTGATGCGCGGCCGCTCGACAGACATTGCGCCGACGCCGAGTTGTCGCTGAATTGTCTCGATCTGCGGCTTGGTGAGCGTAGGCGCCAGGGGAAGGATGTATTCGTATTTGTCGCCGAGGAGGGTCGCGGCGGCGAGCATCTCCGGCAGGTTGGCCTCGATTTCCTTCATCCGGCTGCCGGGCAGAAGGCCGATCCAGGTGCGGGCGGGGTCGAGGTTGTTGTCGGCGGAGAATTGCTCGCGAGTAATGGACGGCTGCGGCAGGTCGGCGAGAGGATGGCCGACGAATTCCGCGTCGACGCCACGGTCGCGGTAGTAGCGCTCTTCGAAGGGGAAGATGACCAGCATGCGGCGGACGTACTCACGAACCAGCTCGATGCGGTGCTGCTTCCAGGCCCAGAGCTGCGGGCTGACAAAGTAAATGACGGGGACACCGAGGCGGTGGAATTCGCGAGCCAGGCGAAAGTTGATTTCGGGGAAATCGATGAGGATGGCGACGGTTGGCGGGTGGGCGCGGATGGCGCGCTTGAGCTTGCGGAACTCGCGGTAGATGCGGGGCAGGTGGAGGACGACTTCGGTCAGTCCCATGACGGCCATGTCTTCAGCGCGGACGATGAGTTCAACGCCGGCGGCTGCCATGCGCGGGCCGCCCATCCCCCACACCTCCGGTGTTTCAGGTCTTGGAGGAAACCTGTGGAATAGCGCGGTTGCCAGCAGGGCACCGTAATGCTCGCCGCTGGCTTCGCCTGCCGAGATGAAGATGGAGGGTGGCATGGATGGTT
>CAZVYV010000443.1:0-3047 GCA_964630985.1 uncultured Occallatibacter sp. | reverse complement strand
GACTCAAACTCGACCACGGTCAATCAGTCGATGGTTTCGACTGTGCAGAACCTGAACGGTTCGGGGAACTGGCAGTTCAACAGCAACGAGTACCGCTCATTCTTCAATCCGGGTGTTTCTGCGCTTCCAAATCTCGTTTTCGAGGGCTTCGGATTTTCTATTCCGTCGAATGCGACCATCCTTGGCGTGAGCGTCACGGTGGGATTGATTTCGCAGTCCGCGACAACCGGATTTCTTTCGCAGATCGCGCTCTATTACGAAAACGCGGTCCTGGGCACGATCAAGACGCCGGGAACGAACTTCACGACGACCTACACCCTCCAGAATTACGGAAGTGCCGGAGATTCGTGGGGCGCGGCGCTTACTCCGGCAATCGTGAACGATCCGAGCTTTGGATTTGCTCTGGCAGCGAACGCCGATAATGTGCGTCTGTTCATTGGCGCTTTGGCTGGAACTTCGCCGCTGGTGACGGTCTATTACACGCTATCCGGATCGGGCACCGTCGCAATCATCGAATCCATCGTGATCGACAACGAAACGGCTCCTGGCCTCGCATTGGTGACTACGACCGAGCCGCACGGACTCGCGCCGGAAGAATACGTTTCGATTGTTGGCGTCGAACCGGGGTCAGTGGCAAATATCGCCTCAGCTCAGTGGTCAGCAGGCATAACCACCCTGACAACCCAGACCTCGCACAAGTTGAACGTGGGCAGCGTGTTCCAGGTGGGCTCGGTTTCGACGGCTACGGGCGGCACTACGTTCAGTTTCAACGGAACCTTTGTGGTGCAGGAAGTGCCTTCTCCGGATCAGGTGATTTACGCGCAAACGCCGATCACCGCGACCGATCCCGATGTTATCAACGCGACGACAAATACAGGAAACATCGTCATCGCGTGGCCTGTGCCGGATACACCGACACCCAGCTATTTCGAGGTTGAATCGGCTCCATCGCCCACGACGTTCTATGTGCCGATCAATTACTCGGATGGCACTTGGACAACTGGCACCGTAGGTTTTGCGTGGGAGGGTACTTTCTACGTCACCGACGTGATTTCTCCCACGCAGTTTCAATATCAGCAGTACGGCCCAAACGGTTCGACGACGGCGGTAGGAACCGCAACGCCATACGGCCAAGCCGCGCCCGGATTTCACCTGATGCGCGTCACGGCCCTCACAAGGCAAGGCGCGGTGCTGAAATCCAGTCCGTTCGTGAAGTTCATTGCCAACGGTGGTCAGTACCTCCAGGTGACAAACATCCCGATCATGCCGGCGAACGTGGTTGCCCGCATTCTGGAGTTCACCGGCGCTGACGGAGCGTACTTCTTTTATCTTCCCGTGCCTGCTCAAATCAACGGGCAAGTTGTTTCGACAGCCACTCAGATCAACGACAACACTACGACCTCAGTGCTACTCGATTTCTCGGACAACTCCCTTTTCGCAGGGGTGGCAACTTCAATTCCTGGCAACGATCTCCGCGCGCAAATCACACTCGACGGCGCTTTGGGTTTCGGGCAATACGCAACCCGCCTCATCACCTACGGCCAGCGCAACCGGATTCAGAACTTCCTCAACCTGAGCTTTGATGGCGGATACCTGCCCACAGCGCCCACGATCCCCGCAGGCTGGACCTCGAACGATCCCTACGGGACTCTGGCAACCAATCCTGCACTGCCGCCTTCATCGGCGTGGCTCATCACCGCGGACGCGGGCGGCGATCAATCGGGAAGTCTTTCGCAGTCGGCCTATCAGGATGCTTATGGAAATCCCATCCTCACCGGCAACACCCCGTACATTCTCCGGGTGTGGTTGCAGCCGAGTGCCATTGATCCGGGCCTCAATTTCTATGCCCAGATTTCGAGCGTCTCGACTGGCTTCAGTTCCATCGCGCAGATCAACGCGGCGGCCATGAACCCACGGGGAGGCTTCGTACAGGCGAACTTCTCGCAGACAATGCCCCTGGCTATCCCGGAAGATATGCTGCTCACTATCTACGCCACTTCGACCACCAACAACCGTACCGTGCTGGTCGATGAGAACAGCATCATTTACTCGCAAACACCGTACCTCGACGGCGTTCTTTTCGGCTCCTACGGAAATAATGGGGAGGGTATCGACGGAGTAACGGGAAAGTTTGGGCCGGTCACAGACACGCGCAAAGTGATGGATTTTGGCGTAATGCGCGAGACGTTCTACATGCTGACGCAAGAGCCAAGCGGCAGGCTGCATGAGACGACCGACAACGGGACCACAGAGCCTAGCGGCTGGACGGTGAACGAGGTAGGCGCGAACTGCGGGGCGCTTTCGGCCTTTTCGCTTACGAAGTCGCAGGCGGATGACACAGCGGCCTCAGGCGGTGAGGAATGGATGGCCTGGGCGTCATTGTCGGGAGCCAGAATCTTCGGCGGAGCGTACCCGGACAAGATTTCGCAGGAAATTCAGCCGGACTGGGCGCAGATTAACCCGGCGGCAGCTTTGACGGTCTGGTGCGTCAATGATCCGGTGGAGCGAGCTTTGTATTTCGGTGTTCCCCTCGGAATTGCGACGGCTCCGAACAAGTTGCTTTTCATGTCTTACCGGCAACTCGACTCCGCGCAAGCGATTGCCGCATCGCCCCCGTTCCGGGTTAGTTTCACTGGCAGGCTGATCGCCACGGATAACTCGCGCAAATGGTCGCTCTGGAACATGAGCATGAACGGCGCGGCGCTGATGTATCGCGAGGCTGGGAATCTGTCGCTTGTGTTTGGGGGCGGGAACGGTGTGATACCTGGAGTGGGCGGTTTCGGCAACGTCTACACGCTCAACCCGAACAAGTACACCGACGACGATTACGGGCTGGTGCAGAGCTATTACTACACGTACGGCTTTGTGAATCGTGGGGCGGAGCAGCAGTTGCAGGTAGGCAGCCATCAAAAGGGCTTCTTTGGCGTGCTGTCTACGGTCACTTGGCCTGCCGGGACCATGCTCGTGCAAGTCGCGCCCAACAATCCCGCGAACATCTGGCCGCTTTCCTGCGAGCGCACGGTGAGCCAGCCGAATATCGATCTTCA
>CAZVYV010000442.1:0-3073 GCA_964630985.1 uncultured Occallatibacter sp. | reverse complement strand
GGTCGTCGTCAAAGAGGGCCCAGACCAAGCCTAATCCCAGCGGCAAAACCGACAGGAACAGCGCGGCAAGACGCATACATCTTTGCGGGCGGCTGGGGAGGTGCCCCTCAAAGGTGCTGAGCCCGATGCTTGCGTACCGCATGCCTGGGGTGGCACGTGCGAGGACCATAAATAACGCCTGATACGCGAGGCCGATGGCCAGCACAGCAAACCCCGCGACGAGCTCGACGGTGCGCAGGCTGGGTGAGTGACCGGCGCGAGAAACCAACAGCGCCGCAAGCGAAAGAAAAGCCGCGAGAATCAAGCTGGCGTCAACCACAAGAGCCATCAGGCGATGGTTCAAAGGCGCGAGTTTTATGAAACCTTGTGTCGCTCGAGGCCTGGATTCTTCAAGAGGCTGCTCCTCCGGTTGCGGCTCGAATTCGATAGTCGACTCCTCCGCGCGCATCCACACCGGCGCGGCAGGTTCGTCGACTGCGGGCGCGGCGTCGGTCGAGATGCTCGCGGGATCGACTTCGAAGATGCTCAACTGAGATTCAGCGGGCGTACCGGCCAATGGGCCTTCGGCGCGCCGGGGACGCATTCTGCGCGTAGCGACCATGAGTCGCGGGAACTGAAGGAGATTGGCATAAATCGGCACACCAGGGTCGTCTGCGCGAGAATCCTGAAACACCTCCGCAGAAGCCTCGGGTGGCGCCGGAGCTTGAAAGTCATCGGCATGTTCTGCCAGCCGGCGTGCGTTCTCTGTCCGCTTCGCAGCAGCAAACGGTGAACGTTCATCGAGAAGCTGGGAAACGTGAGCGTTCGCTGCTTCAGGTTCTGAATGATCAACCAAGTCAGGTGCCGATGCGGCCTCGAGACCGTCGAGCACGTACTGCACGGCGGCTTGCGCCTGCTGGGCAGCTTCTGACGCGGCTTCGGCAGCGCGCATCGCGTTGCGCGCCTCATCGGCCAACAACTCGCTGTAGCTCGGGGCATGGGCGTACCGCTCGGCAACTCGCGCGGCGGCCTGCGCGGCACGGCTGCCGTGAGTCGGACGGCCAACCTCGGCCGCTTTGGATTCGTTCGTCGATGGGGCCTTGCGGTCCATGTGGGCGGCGACGCGCCGGTTGACCTCCCGCTTCCAAGCCGGAAAAAGAGCTGCCGTAGTGGCCGATTTACTCAAAGCTCACGATTCCCTTCCACCGCGGCGGATCCTGCCTGCTGGCTCACGCTGCCAGTTCCACTCGCGCACAAGTGCGAGATCTGAATGGAACAGCAAGGGGGAGTGCTTTTGAACCAAGAAAGAGAATTGCGAATAAATACATGCGCTACTGCGAGATTTTGCCCAGTCTTCGTGGGATCAACCCGTGTCCTTCTAAGTTCCGTGAGCGATGTAGATCAAGTTCCAATTCATGCAGCCGGTTTTGCTATGCTGAGCCTTGCACCGGTTATGGACTTGGATGTGCCCTCGTAACTTAGTATGTATCACGCTGCTGGCCGTCTGTCACCTGCGACTGGGCGCGCAGGCCGCCCCAGTGTTGACCAATGCTATACCTTCCTCGCAAAGTGAGACAAGCGGCACTCCAGAGAGCGCCGCTTCTTTTTCTTCAGATGTGTTGCCGGACGATCCCGGTCAGGAATTGGTACCTTTGGCGAACCCGGAGCCGGCCCCAGCGACCGGAACACCGGTTGAGTGGGAAGCCAAGCGCCAGGATTGGTCCGGCGATACCTTGACGCTGACGGGCGATGTCGTCGTCCACTACGAGGATTACGTCCTTCGCGCTGACAGCGCGGTCTACAACCGGAAAACGACCGAGCTTGAAGCGGACGGCCACCTGCAATTATCGGGCGGGCCCAATGATGTACTCATCAACGCCACGCACGGCGACATGCGGTTGAATATGCATACGGCGCGCTTCTACGACGTGAGCGGCTCGCAGGGCGTGCGCACGATAGGACACACGATGGTGTACTCGACGCCAACGCCACTCCTGTTTTCAGGCCGTGTGCTGCTGGAGACAGGCGAAGGGAAATTCAGCGTGATCGATGGATCGATCACGAACTGCCGGCTTCCCCATCCCGATTGGCGAATCGTTGCGCATACCATCGCCCTGGACAATGAAAAAGCATCGACGACGAATGCGTTTTTTGAGTTTCTGGGCGTCCCGATCTTCTACATACCGTATCTGCAGCATCCGGCGAACGAGACGGGGCGCGTGAGCGGGTTTATGATCCCGTTCGTCGGCAACTCTTCCATCAAGGGCTACGTGCTCGGCGAACAGGTGTATTGGGCCATAAACCGCGATATGGATGCGTCGGTGGGTGTGGAGTACTACAGCAAGCGCGGCTGGGCGCCCAATGGCGACTTCCGTTACAAGGGACTGGGGCTTGACCACTTGACTGCCCGCTGGACCGCGCTCATCGACCGGGGAATTGAAGAGCCAACCACCAACCCGCAAACCGGCCAGGTCAGCAACCAGCTCGTTAACGAGGGCGGAGTGGATGTGGGGCTGATGGGACGAAAGGATCTGTCGCCTTCAACTCGAGTTGCCGGGGCCATCGAATACCTGTCGAGCTACGTCTACCGGCTGGTCTTCAACGACAATTACTCGCAGGCCACCAGTTCCGAAGTAGCGAGCGACGTCGTGCTGACGCACAACCACAATGGTTCGGTACCGACTGCCTGGCTTGACCGCTTCCAATCTTTCGCTGGCACAGCAAACGGAGATGAAGTGAAGATTCTGCGCTTGCCGCTGCTGCGCTACGATGTGATGGACCGGCCGTTCGGAGCTTCGCCTCTTTACTGGGGTTTGGAATCATCGCTGGGCTATCTGAATCGCTCAGAGCCGTCTTTTCATTCCCGGAACGTGGTTCGAGCGGACGTCTATCCTCATCTTTCCATGCCCTTCACGGCCGGGGGGTGGAGCTTTGTTCCCGAAGTCGCCCTGCGCGACACCGTGTATACCATCAGCCAAACGCCAACTCTAACGGGATCTTTTCCTGTTCCGCAGATTGATCACAGCGCACTCAATCGTGGCGACCTTGAAGCATCCGTTGACATCCGGCCACCCGCCCTGGAGCGCGACTTTGA
>CAZVYV010000441.1:0-3074 GCA_964630985.1 uncultured Occallatibacter sp. | reverse complement strand
TGCCGTTGAGCGTCTGCGTCCCGGTCCATGTCTCCGCGAGGTTCAATTCGGCGAGAGTGCCGGTGTTGTCAGGAATTGTCGCGGTGACGGAGCCGAGTGCTCCCGATGGAGCAGATACCGTGATCGCGCCGCTCGTGGCGTTGCCAATAAGCAGCGATGTCAGTTTCAAGGACCCGGAATAGTCGCCGGGAGTGCTATTGCCGAGCGTCGCTACCCCCGAGCTACCACGCCATAGGCAAATATCGGTTCCTGCGGTCGGATTGGAGGTCGAGGAGTAGCAGACACCGCCAACATTTTGCAGTTCAAAGATTTGGCCATTCATAGCCATTTCGTTGGCCCAAGAACCGGAAGTTCCCGAATTATTCGCCGAAAACACCAGATTTCCGCCGCCGTAAAAATAGCTGGAGATACCCCAGGCGTTTCCACTCGCGGGGGCCATAACCAATTGGGGCGCGCTTGCCGTGCTGGTCACGGCGCCGAGCGTCACAACCGTCGGGGCGATCGTCAACGCGGTCGAGAAGCTGTTTTGAGAAGTTCCCGTCGTGCCGGCGGGAGCCACGTTGAATAAAATCGACCCGCCCGCCCCCGTGCCGGTTCCGGCCGAAGCTTTGATGGTTGTGTTGGCGCCGGCGGTATTGCTCGTGCCGGCGAGAACGTTCTGAACACTGATCGTCTGTGCGACTGGAGCCGCCGCGTCCGCGCCGCCATGTCGCCAATTGGCCGCCCCCGCGCGCGATAGGAAAGTGTCGCCGGTGAATATTTGGCTGGCGCCGACTGTTTGGTTACCAAGAACGATCTGCGTGTTGGTGGCGTCAAGCGCGAGCGTCGTAACACCGGAGGAATTCAGCCCCATGAACGAATATTCGCCCGCGGCTCCGGTGTTGTCTCGGGCTACGTAAGAAGGCCCGGTGACGTCGCTCCATGCCACGAACATCGACGGGATGTTTGTATTCGGAAGCAGCATTTGGCGTCCCAACCCGGGGCCTCCACTGGTATGCCCCGATGCGACAACATAAGCCGCCGTATATAATGCACCGTTGCCTGCTATATATGTATCAAGATAGTTTGTAGAACTCGCAACTGCGTAGAACTCCATCATGTTGCCGTAGTTATACGTGGACGTGGTGACGGAAAGCGAAAGCAGCGGAGTATTTATGTCGCCAACTGTTTGCAACGCGAGAGTATAATCGTTCGCGAACGTCATCAAGTTGCCGGCGAAACCCGATGCCGCCGTGAACGTGCTGGGGAACGACTGGACCAGCGAGCCCGCGCCATAAAGCATTCCGGCGGTTCCGCTGTATGTCGTTGTGCCAGCGACGATCCCGCTGCCTCCAGAAGAATTGATCGTCTGGTTAGGCCAAGAGCCGGTTATCGTGACATTCGTTCCGGCGACCAAGGCCGGAGAGGCAGTCCCGGTTCCACCGTTCGCAACGGCGAGCGCCGTCCCAGACCAGTTGCCGTTATTGACGGTTACGCCAGAAGGCAAAGCGCCATTGGCGATGCCGGTCGCCGCCGGGAGACCGGTCCCGTTCGTCAGAGTCACGGAGGTCGGAGTTCCGAGGATCGGCGTGACAAACGTCGGACTGGTCGAGGCTGAAATCGCACCCGAGCCGTTCAATGCGCTTTGCAGAGCCGTGAAAACATTGGCCCCATAGGCGAACTGCTGAAGCGTGTTCGCGCTACCGCCCGTGCCGACATAGAGGCCCTGCCCAGCCGTCGAACTGGTGATCGCGCCGCCGATGGCCAATGTCGCGGCCCCAGCTGCCTGGCAGCCCAAAACCCCGGCATTGTTGTAGAGAAGATACCCGCTCGTGCACGTGCCGGTGACCGCCGACACACCCACATTGAGGCCCCCGCCGCCGCTCGCCGACAACCCACCTGTCGAAGATAACCCTTGAGCGAACGAAGCGCATGGAAGCATGCTCGCGATGATAGCGATAACAATCTTAAGTCTCATCATGCCCTCTGATGTTTCATCGAGTGAATGCGCTTCACTGTTAGTTATGTCTTTATGCAATACAAGATCGCATAGTTCTGTGGCGTCGTTTCAGGGCTACCTGTTCCGCCTATACTTATATTCGCGTAACCATTCTGAGTCGTCGATCCGCTGACAGAACTCGCCGCTGATCCTCCGGCATAATAACCGCCACCAGAATTGCCGCCGAAACTAGTCGGATGAGTATGCCCTGAATCAGATGCCGTATGGTTATGAGATGTAAACGCGCTATCCTCGTAACTGGCGAATGTTCTTCCTGGCGTATTCAAATCATTGCCGGCCCCATTATCCCATCCGCGCAAAAACATTCCTCTGAAATCAGGGATATTAAACGTAGTTGAGCCATCTCCAGATCCCCACAAAGTGCTAATAGCTGTGAACAGGCTGGAGTATGTCGTCCGTGAATATGCCGCCCCATTGCAAACAAGCCACCCAGATGGCGCAGTAGGGAATCCGAATGGTATAATCGCGCCGGATGGCGCCGCATATTGCGCGGCTATCGCGCTTGCTATGTTAACTATATTCGTATAATCAGGATAAAATATATTTGTTCCGTCGCTTGCTATCGTTATAGACGTGCCGTGCGTGGTTGTTACGGTGGCGCCCGAGGCGGTCGTTTTAATTGTTATCGTATATGCGCCAGTTGTTTGATCTATAATCGCCCAAACGCCGCCTATTGTCGCTGGGAACGAGATCGAAACATTTCCTGTCAATGTCCCCGTCAGGCTTATCGCGTAATTGTTTATCTGCGTTTGGCTTAGAGTGACATTCGCGTTTGTTAGAGCAACCGTGGCGATTGATCCAAAGCGAGCATCGATCGTCGTCAGGTTTGGATTGAGCGCGACGGATCCCCATGTGCCAACCAAGTCGCCGGTGGCGGGCTGATTAAGCGACAGATTTGGTGTGAAACTGCTTACCACCATAACCTCCTGATATTGCTAGTGTTGCGCCAGACGGAGAGCGTCCGCGATAACGTCATCCGGCGCCGACATCAACGGACGCAGCTCATGCGCGAGATGTTCGTGGTTGCGCTTGGCGAGTTTTTCGATATGAGACGCGCGCTTGGCGGGATAGTCAC
>CAZVYV010000440.1:0-3105 GCA_964630985.1 uncultured Occallatibacter sp. | reverse complement strand
GTCGGGAACCTGAGGAAGATTCTCGATGCACATGCGAAGAGCCTCGTGAAGGCTCATGCGATGGGCGTGCAGGTGATCGCGGGCGCCGATGCTGGCTCTTACGGCGTCGCGCATGGACTGGGGCTGCTGTACGAGCTGGAATTGATGCAGCGAGCAGGGCTTTCGCCGCTGGCGGTGATCAACTCGGCGACGGGGGCTGGATCAAACAGGCTCGCGTTCAAAGAGAAATTCGGTCAGATCAAGCCTGGCTTCCTCAGCCGATTCATTCTTACGCACCACTCTCCGCTCGAGGATGTTGCCAATCTTCGCAAAGAGCGGATGGTTGTTTTTGACGGGACGGTCTTCGCGACCGGTGGGGACGCGGATGCGAGTGGTCTGTAAGAAATCAGGCCGGGGATATACGAGCCTATCTATTTGCGGCGCGCGCGCCAGAATGAACTGATTCCGAGGTAGAGGAAAGCCACGGCCGCGCCGATAGAGAAATCGCGAGAGACTGCGCCGATCCCAGACCAGTTTTGCCAAAGGCGCAGCGCGAAGAGGACTGCAAACAAAAGGAAGAATGTGCCGGTGGCTTCGAGCCACACGATGCCGCCGACGCGGCGGAAGGGGCGCAGAAACCCGCCGATTCCCTTGCTCAGATTCGGGCCGGTTCGAGCTGCAACGCGCCCAACAGCTTGAACCTGAGGGAGAGCCTGAGACACAAGACTGGGGCCGGTAGCGACCGATTCCGTTTTGGGATGCGGCGGGCTCGCGACAGTTGGCGCGGGGCTCGCAACACGTTGGCCGGCAATGCGCCCCGCGACGCGAACGCCAATGCCCAGAGCGCGGCCGATGTTTCGCGGTTCCATACCGTTTATGATGGTAGCAGTGGCTTACGGTGCTTTTCGCGAATTGGCGCGGGCCCGGGGTTGCTGCCGACACTGAATCTCGATTTGCTCTCGATCCTGAATGGAAGTAAGGTTAAGAGATTCCGCGTTGCCGCCCGTCCTCCTCTCCTGCGGGTGCGCCGGCCGTGTTCGCGATTATGGAGGTAGATGTGACATCCCGTCTGCGTGAACTGATTCAGCAACTGGGCGAGGCGATCCATGAGTCGGTCATTGAGAGCGAACAGATTGCCGGCGTGGTGCAGGACATCCGCAAGCACGGGTTCGATGTGCTTCTGATGCTGGAAGCCACGATCGGGCTGAACGAAGTCACAGAGAAGAGTGCTTCCGCTGGGACAGACGAGGCGGGCGGGGGTGAGGTGGGAGCCTTCACTCCGAACGATCTGCACTTCCTGCGCTCGTTGCGCATTGCGGTTGAAGGCGAACCCGACGAGGATGCAACGGACGTAAAGTAGACGGGTTGGGCGGGCGAAGTGAACGCGAGGTTGGCCCCGCTACCCTGCAATTCCAGCCTTCCGAGCCCGTCGTGATGCAGATCGGCCCGTTCGGAAACCAGCTCCGATCGAAAAGACACACACTCCAGACATTCAGCCCAAACATGAAAAAGGCCGCAATCAGCGGCCTTTCCTAAGCTCTCTATTCTGATGAGCCAATTGGTTGCGGGGGCTGGATTTGAACCAGCGACCTTTGGGTTATGAGCCCAACGAGCTACCGGGCTGCTCCACCCCGCACTTCCATCTTATCAAGCTGATGAAGGGGGGTCAATCATCCGTGGTCTTAGCCGAGCCCAGAGGGTTTGCGTGCTTCGGAGCATCTTTGGAGGGTTCGCGCGTGCTGCGGCTCGAACCATATGCAAAGGTCGTTTGGCGGAATAGTGGTCTCGATGCGGGCTGCAATCATTTCGAGGCGCCATCGGGGGTTGGATTATGCCAACCGCCGTCCGCGGCGATGAATGCGTCAGCTTCTTTCGGCCCCCAGGTTCCGCGTTTGTAGCGGTGAACCCGGTGGTGGTGCTTTAGAACTCGATTGACGACTTCCCATGCAGCTTCAACTGCGTCCTCGCGAGTGAAGAGCGCGCCGTCGCCTTTCATTGCGTCGCCCAAGAGCCTTTCGTAAGGCGTTTCCTCTCCTGGCTGCTCATCGGACAGGGACAACTCCCTCTCCTCTCCTATGAATTCCTCGCCCGCGAGTTTTACCCTGGCAGCCAGAGCGATTACTGCCTTGGGTGAGAGACGAAAGCGCAGGTAGTTCGATTGGCTATCCGCGCGGACAGCGTCTGCAAAGAGTTTCTGCGGCGGAGGCTTAAGCTCCACCACGATCTCAGTCGCAGTGGTTGGAAGATATTTACCCGAACGCAAATACCAGGGCACGCCTTCCCAACGCCATGAGTCGATGAAGAGACGCACGGCACAATAGGTTTCGACATCGGATCGCCTGGCCACATCAGGCTCCTCCCGGTAGCCCACATACTGGCCGCGCACCATATCGTCGGGCTTCAGGGGACACATCGCTTTAAGAACCTTCGCCTTCTCGTTGTGCACGTCTCCAAAGTCCCGTCCCGCGGGCGCTTCCATGGCAAGCAGCGCGACGATCTGGAAGAGATGGTTCTCGATCACGTCGCGCAGGCAGCCTGCCGTCTCGTAAAACGCGCCGCGCCCGCCCACGCCGAAATTTTCCGCCAGGGTGATCTGAACGCTGGCTACGTAGTTGCGGTTCCAGATCGGTTCAAGAAACGAATTGGCGAACCGGAAATAAAGGATATTCATGATCGCTTCCTTTGCCAGGAAGTGATCGATGCGGAAAATCGAGTCTTCAGGAAAGACCGAGTGCGCAACCTGGTTGAGCTCGCGCGCCGACGCCAGATCGCGGCCAAATGGTTTCTCAACAATCACGCGCGCATTGGCAGCCAGCTTTGCGGCTCCGAGTCCCTCGATCACCGTTTCGAAGAGCGATGGCGGAATTGCCAGATAGTAAGCGGGACGGCGCGCCTTCCCCAACGCCTTCTTGATCGCCGTGTATGTGTTGCTGTCTGTGTAGTCGCCACTCACGTACGTTAGCAACGACAGAAGACGTTTAAGCGCAGCTTTGTCATCGATTCCACCCGCTCGCTTGATGCTGTCGATGACACGCCGGTGCAGCCTGTCGATACTCCATTTGGGGAAGGCAACGCCGATCACCGGAACCTTGAGCACCCCGCGCTTGACCATTGCATAGAGCGCGG
>CAZVYV010000439.1:0-3109 GCA_964630985.1 uncultured Occallatibacter sp. | reverse complement strand
TTCTGGAGCGTAGTGATCTCGCCCTGCTGAACGGTGACGGCCGAGACCACATCGTTCACCCGCCGCCTCATCTGGCTCGTATTGTTATTCTTCGGCGCGACGTGAGGAAGATACGAAACAGAACTCATGGGATTTCCGCCTTCGGGAGAGATGCTATCTGGGTAATGCGGACCAGCGAAACCAGCGATTCGACGCCACCTGCAGTCATCCCCAGGCTTGTGCAGACGCCTGTAAACGTGCCGAAGTCGGCCTGCGTCGTGAGCACCTGACCGGCAATGACCGGCGTAGCCAACTGCACGAGGGCGCGCGTGATGGTTTCCTGCTGTGAAATGGTCGTGGTCTGGTCGGTCGGATCCTGCTGGCCGGTGTAGACAAAGGTCAATTCCGGCTCGATGCCGAGCGTCACCTCGAGCGGAAGATTCTCGTACTCAATGCCGAACCGCCGCTGCTGCTGCATGCGTGCGATCGAGGGAGCCTCTGTCCTCCACTGATACGCAAGCCCTGGTCCGTAGACGATGGCCGCCACAGTCCCAAGCTGGATCAGCTGCAGCGTGCGCGCGAGGGTCGCCATCTCAAGGGCCGCGGCCTCCTCCCCATAAGGCGCACTGTTGCCAGTCGACACGGTGAACCCGGCAAGCAGCCAGGAATCCCGCGCGATCTGCGTGTTGTTCGTGGTCGAACTCGGGGAATAGAGCGCGGTATCGAACGACTGGTAAATGGGGCAGGTGAGCGTGTAGCCCGCGTACTGCCACTGGTGCCAGCTATTCTCGTTCATATTGAAGTCATAGATGGTGGTTTGCCGTGCTGCACTCCCGTTCTGTAAGTCCCAATCATCCGAAGACAGCCCGATCAGGTAGTGCTTCTGTCCCTCGATCAGAACGATCGATCCGTACAGTCCCTGCAGCGAGTAGTTCCCGTTGTTCCAGAGGCCCGCATTCTGCAACTGGTTGGCAATGTTCTGCCCAATCTCGCTGAGGCCATTCGGCGTCATTGTGTAGGCGGTATCGAGCGCAAGGAAGGCGAGCGTGGTTCCGTACTGCGCCATCGACCCGTAGCGGACAAGCACGCCCTGATCCGAGGACCAGAGCGGATAGAAAGCGAACGGAATCTGCCCGCTGGATGTGTTTGGCGTCATTTCCGTGATACCGCCATTGTGCCCGATGAAAGCCACTGACTCGATGACGTTGACCGAAGTGATGAGCCCCTTGGCTTCGGATAGCGTGTTGTATCCGCCCGGTGCGACGAGGTAGTTTGGATCGAAGTAGTTATAGGCGTTCGGCGCGGACCACGCGATGCGATCGCGGTAGCGCGTCTGGGAGGATTCGGCAAGGACGTAGTTGCTCAGTTGCGCAAAGATCGTTGGCGTCGATGTGCTGTTGCCGTATATTCCGACTTGCGGCTGCGCATAGTACCCATTGCCGTAGTCCCCGTACACGAACCCATACGCGGTGATGCCCTCAGTGGTGCTCTCTGTGGCGTTCGCGCTCATATCGATCGTGTTGCCGAGGACGACGGTCAGAGGAACGCCGCTACCGGAAGACAGGGCCCCTTGCGACATGACAATGGTGGAGCCGGACGCCGAGACCACCGTAGTTCCCGACGGAACCTGTTGTCCAGCAATCGGCTGGCCTGGGAGAACGCCGGTAATCGAAGCGACCGAGGTGATGCTGGTTGAACCCGCGGCAAAGGTGCCGGTGGTGTTGAGATTCGCGTTATTGGTGACGGAAACAACCTTGGTCCCCGGTGAAATCCCGTACCCTCCATCCGAAAGCGACATCCCCGCCACGATGCCGGTAACGCTGGTGACCCCGGTGATATTAGGACTGCCGTTGGAAATAATGCCGGTGAAACTGATGGACGTTCCCATTCCAACGGGACCGATTCCACCATTTACGTTGAGCGTCGAGTATGCCGAAGCGCCGGCTCCCCCACCGCCGAGGAAATCGATGATAGGAGGCGAGGTGTAGCCAGAGCCAGAATCAGGTAGGGGTCCGACGAGCCCCACAATCGATGTGGTGTTGTTTCCATCCCCGCCGATGATGTTTCCCAGCAGCAGCCGATTATTCATCGCGGCCATGAAATCTCCGCCGATGAAGGGCTTGCCGTTGAACAGTGTCACGGTGATGGTGTAGGAGCCGCTGCCGGTGGGGTCGATAATCTGAACCGTAGGCACCGATGTGTAATTCTGCCCAAAACTTCCGATCTGCACCCACATCGCCGTGCCAAGTACCTTGGGGTTCAGTGCCACCTGGCCGGATGCTCCTGTGCCGCCGCCGCCAATGAACGCGAGCGTAGGCGCCGTCGCGCCGGTGTATGTCCCGCTGAAGCCAAGGTAGGCGATGCCAGTGAAGGCGCTCACCTCCTGAACGATGTAGTTCGTCGGGTAGGTAGACAAGACCCCCACAGCTGTAGCGATTTGAGGTACGTCAAGAACTCCAGTCGCGCCCCCGTTAAAGTAAACGATGGGCGGGGAAACATACCCGATGCCATTGTCGGTCATCGTCACCGAGCCGACACCGGCCCCTGAGAGGTGCGCGGTCCCAGCAGCACCAGTCCCAGCGCCATCAGCGAACACAACCGCTGGCGCCGAAGTGAAGTAATTGCCTGGATTTGTAATCTCAACCGACGCCACGCTGTAAACGGGCCGGAGCGCGTACAGGCCAAGCTGCGAGGCGGAAGAGAAATAGAGCGTGTTCCCGATGACACAGGAGCCAAAGCGGGCGTAGCGCGGGTAAGCGGTGGGGAAGGTGAAAACCGGGGTAAACGCCTTTACCGTGCCTACCGTCGTCGGGAGTACGTAGCTGACGTACACGGTCGAATTGGTGATGAGGACAGTGAACCCCTGCTGGCCGCCCACCTGCACATCATTGACGATCGCGCAGACATTTTCTCCAGGTGCAAGTGTCGGCATCGTGACGGTCATGCCACCCGTTCCCGTCACACCGAAGATTGCAGGCTGTGGCTGGAGATGTCCACGCAGGACGGTAGCATTACAGGACGAACACGCGCCCGGAGGGATCTGCGAGGTGGGTAGGTTGGTACAAAGACCCGGCCACGGGTTTGCGTATTCCGTCTCAAAATACCCGGTGAGAGGCCGGTTAGTCAGGCC
>CAZVYV010000438.1:0-3113 GCA_964630985.1 uncultured Occallatibacter sp. | reverse complement strand
TGTTTTGCACGGAAGAGTTGAGCGTAGCCAGGCCGTAAATGTTGCGCACGTTCAGTGGCAGCTCCACGATCTCCTTGGCATCGAGGCTCGCAGCAACGTTGGAGTTATCCGTATTTAATGTGGATGCGTCAGCCGCCACGGTGACCGTTTGAGACTCGGCGCCGACAGTCAGGATGACATTTTGCGTGGCAGTCAGGGCGGCATCAAGAGCGATTCCGGTCTGTTTGTAAGTCTGGAAACCCTGCATTTTCACCGTCAGGGTATAGGAGGACGGCGGCAACTGGCTGAATGCATACCGGCCGGCGGTATCTGTCTTAAACTCTCGTGTCACGCCGTTTTCCGAACTCGAAAGCGTCGCAAGGGCGCCAGGGACGACAGCTCCCGAGGGATCAGTGACCGTCCCGGAGAGCGATGCCGTCGTTGTTGCGATTTGGGAGTTGCTCCTGGGAGTGATGCTCGCCATCACGACAAGCAAAATTGCGATTCCACTCCAATACCACCGAGACTTTGATATTCGATTCATCTTCAATGTGAAGCCTCCTGTTGCTCTTTATCCCTGAACGGACAAACTCCACGGGCCGACTACACGAGCCATTTGAGTCGATCTCCACGGGTAACCAGATTGCGGAGACCATTCTAGGCATTTCGATTGAGGACCTGTTAAGGTCTTTACGGTACGAATCAGCGGGTCTTTACGGCAAATGCGAATTTCTTATCAGGTAAATTCTCCATCTATATCGATTGGTCTCAGACATTTGCAGCCCGCGCCGCAATTAGATGGGACGATAAGTTAAAGCGAGTTATAATCGCTTCCGATTGGGATCAGCTATGACGCAAACTTTGACGGGCCAGTCCGGCGTGAGCTCGGTAGCGAGGCAGGCGATCGAAGAACAGCTCGGGCGTTTGTTTGCGAGCCCCTATTTCAGCCATAGCAAGCGGTTGCCAAACTTCCTGCGCTTCGTCGTCGAGCATACCCTGGCGGGGGATTCCGAAAACATCAAGGAACGGACGATCGGCATTGAGATTTTCGGACGCGATGCCGGCTACGATACCGCAGCCGACCCTATAGTCCGCGTGACAGCAGCCGAAATTCGCAAGCGGATGGCCCAATATTACCAGGACGCTGCGCATGAGGAGGAATTGCGCATCAGCCTGCCATCAGGCTCCTATATTCCCCAGTTTCATCGCGCCAGGAACGGCGAAGATTTGGGCTTGTCGGAGATCGATGTGGTTGCTGGCATACCGCCTGAGCAGGTCGCCACGCCGGCGACGCACGTCCGGTCTCATTGGCTGCTTGCCGTAGCGCTGGTCGTGATTGCCGCGGCTATGGTGGCGCTGGGATCAGTTTGGCTATGGCAACGAATGCACCGCTCGGGGTTCGACGAGTTCTGGCAACCCTTGCTCGGCTCCAACGATCCGGTCATGCTCTGCATCGCCGACCAGAACGAGTACTCGGTGATCGCATTGCGCGATGCTAATCAGCCATCGCGACAGGTAGAGCTCAACGATTCTCTGACAGCCGTCGTGATCGACGATCTGAGCGCCACGATCAAGGTCGCCGGCGTCCTTCAGTCCAGCGGAAAGCAGTACACGCTCAAGGGCGAGGGCGCCTCCACTCTCGATGACCTGCGACGCGGGCCGACGGTGTTTGTGGGAGCCTACGACAATGCCTGGACGCTGCGTCTCACCAACTCGCTTCGCTATCACTTCGCCAACGATGACGACATGAAACATCTTTGGATCGCCGACAGCACTTCGCCCGGACGGTCGAATTGGAGCGTCGACCGCGGCGTGCAGATGGCGACCAACATCTATCGCGATTACGCCATCGTGGCGAGATTTACCGACAGCGATACCGGCAAGGTGGCGGTTGTTGCCGCCGGCATTGGACGCGGCGGAACGCGGGTGGCGGGGGAGTTCCTGACTGACAATGCCGACCTGACACAATTGATGAGGCTCGCCCATCAGGCCGGCGATAAGAAAAACTTCGAAGTGGTCCTGAGCACACAGATCATCGACGGCGGGCCTGGTTCCCCAAAAATCGAGGCCACGTATTTCTGGTAAGCCGCGGGCGTCTCGCCGCCGTTTTTTCGATTGCTGCGCGCATTCCGCGATCACCGGTTAATTCCGCACATGAGGCGCTTAGAATGATGTAGCTATCATTCCTTCGCGGAGGATCGGTTTGTTCCTGCCTCGCTCTCTCGTTCTTGGCGGCATCGGCTTAGTCGTAATTCTTCCCGGCCTAAACCGGGCGCAGCAGGAACAGCAAAAGCCTCAGCCCGGCGGAATGGGAGGCGGCGTTGCCTCCGGAATCGTTGCCCCCGCTGAATACGACGAACAGAAGAGGCCGATCACGGCCGGCGGGTTTGTCGACCAAGGGCCTGTGGTATTCGAGGACATCACAAAGCGGGCTGGACTCTCCGGTTGGCAACACAAGATGGGCTCTCCGGACAAGAAGTTTATTGTCGAAACGAATGGCTCGGGTGTTTGCCTGATCGATTACGACAACGATGGCTGGCTCGATATCTACCTGGTCAACGGATCCACATTCGATGCGCTCGACGGCAAAGAGGAACCTCCGCATGCGGCGCTTTTCCATAACAATCGCGACGGCACGTTTTCCGATGTGAGCGCGCAGGCAGGCGTGACCAACGATCGCTGGGGATACGGATGCTCGGTGGCCGATTACGACAACGACGGCTGGCCTGATCTTTTTGTCACCAACTACGGCAAGAACCGCCTTTATCACAATAACCACGATGGGACCTTCACCGATGTGGCAGAGAAGGCAGGCGTGCAATTAGGCAATTGGTCGTCGGGTTCGGCCTGGGGCGATTACGACGGTGACGGCTTGCTGGACCTCTACGTCTCAGGCTACGTTCACTTCGATCGCGGGAATCTTCCCATTGGCGGAAGCAAGGCAATGAACTATGCGTTCTGCCAGTATCGCGGCGTGGCGGTGAACTGCGGGCCGCGCGGCCTGCCCGGCGAAGCTGACCACCTGTTTCGCAATAACGGCGACGGCACCTTTACCGACGTCACCGCGAAGTCGGGCGTCGAGGACAAGAGGCCCTATTACGGATTCACCTCCATCTTCATCTCGCTCAACGGCA
>CAZVYV010000437.1:0-3118 GCA_964630985.1 uncultured Occallatibacter sp. | reverse complement strand
AGAGCTTGATCCGAAAGGATCGAGGCGCGTTTCGGGGATAGCCGCATGAGCCAGAGCAGGTGAACCGAACGAAGCACCGTTCGCAGTAACGGCCAGAGCCCGGCTCCCCGGGGCGCGACAAAAACGTTTCGATGAGGTGATTATGGAAATCGAAGTTCTCCACGCAGCACGCGGCGACAAGAAGAAATCAATCGACACAAACACGGAGAAGGGCCGGCAGGAAGCGGCCGTTTTCCTTAACAAGATGATGAAACAGGGCACGGCTGTGTTCTTGGAGCGCGGGAAGAAAACCTACCGCGTCAAGGGCTACGATCCAAAGAAAGACCTGCTCACGGTGGCATTGGAAGAGAAAGGCAAGACCGTGACGACTCGTGGGCGGAAGGCGAAGACGACGGCTGTGGCGCCGGTCGCCGGAGGCCGCGATTGAGCGTTGTCGCTAGAGTTCCGCTGGATCGGTATCTGGATGATGATCGTATTCTGATCGACATCGAAACCGACTTCCTGATGAAGGTGTTGGAAATCTCCGTGGACGAACTTGCGCTCAGCCAGGAGATTCAGGAATTCATGCTGAGTCTGGCGGATCGCGTGCATGGGGGCGAGGTGGTTTCGAGCGCTGATATGTACGATGGCGTTAATGAGATCGCGGAGCGACACGGTTGCGAGTACGGCATCCCGATTCCGGCGACCGGGGAGATGGCGCGAAACCATTTGGTCATGGCTCCCGGCGTTCCTCTGGGTCACATCATCGCCGGCAACCAGTTGATGCGCGAGGATCAGGAACGCCGTGAACGGATGCAGCGCGGGCACATGGAGGCCGCTCAGGAGTTGATAGCGAGCGGCGTGTGTATCCGAAACTCATGGCGGGTTGTCGGGGACCATACGGTCTGCGTCGTGGATACGACTCAAGGCCCGATGGCCATGCAGCGCTATGGGGCCGTCCAAAAGTTGGCTAAGTTGATCAACACCGTTGGGACGAGAATCGAATCCCATATGTCGGTTGAGGCCGAGATGAAGGCCAGGGAGTCGCTGAAGTCTAAGATCAGCGAACCGCAGTGGCGCTGCTATGTGCTGAATGATTGTTTTCTCGAAAGGTCGGAGCGTTCGGATATTCACTATCTTTTCCGGAAGGGTTATCCGACAATCGCTTTAAGCTTTCACGGCGAAGACGCACAGCAGTTAGGTGGTCGAGCTCTCGCGGCGTTGTGCCTTCACCCAATGGGATTCTTTCAGTACACGCATGCTGGGCTGATGACGCCGACTGACGAAGTGATCTGCCACCTGCTTTTAATGCGGGCCGATGAGCGTAAGTTTTGGGCAAAATCGGGACAGTGGGCCGTCACCGATACGAGGAGTGGAATATGACCGAGAAGATCCCAACGGCTCCAATCACCGAATTGATTGCGGAGATCGCGTCTTTCGAGTGGACACTGTTTCAACCAACCGATGAAGTCTGCGAAGGGCATGACAAGGTCATCGGCTCGTGCCCCGAAGACCTGAGACGGTTTTATTCCTTCGCCCGGTATTGCGAGCGGGAGTTAAAGCAACTTCAGGTGGAGCGAGAGTTCCAGTCGGTAAAAGACGCCGAAACGGACAGCCGGATATTTCAGTGGGACAAGAAGAGCCGGCTGGCGAAGTCGATGCTGTGGTATGCGCTCTGGGAGTACTTTGAGGCGTACCAGGGCGGCTTCCAGATTTCGTTGACGAAGGACTGGAAGGTCGTACTGACGGAGCACCAGAACCGGCCGAACATGCCGCCGTTCTTTGCGCAGTTGTTTGGGCCGCAGGGGGAGTAACGTGGGGTATTTTCCAAACGCAAGTTCGCATGAGTACTACCTTGCGGAGTTCTGTCTGAAGTGCGTGAACTACCGCGACAACGGTTCCGGCTCGGAAGGGTGTCCGATCTTGGACTTGCACTTCCTGTGGAACTACGATGCGGTTGGGAAAAACGGCGATAAGACGAAAGAGGCGGCTTTGAACCACTTTATTCCAATCGAAGATGTCCAGAACGGACAATGCAGTATGTTTCAGTTGCCAATCCTTCCCACGCAGCGGGAGTTGGAGCGCGCGGGGCAGTTGAGAATGGATTTATAGAAAGGCTGAAAATGGAAAAGCTGGAAGTCGAAGTGAAGATGCCGCTGAAGTGGCCGTCAGATCGGCCGCGTATTCGGTTTCAGGATCGCAAGGTCAATGCCGCGTGGAAGCTGAGTTACGCTGACACGATGAAGGCGCTGGAGAAAGAACTGGTGCTGGTAAAGGCCACGTTCGCCATGGTGACCTATAACTCGCTCGGAAGCGATGATGGCGGAGTCGCGATCTGGCTGTCGCGGAAGCCGCAGGATGAGTACGGTTGGCAGGATGCGCTCGGCTTTATCGGGGTAATTCCATCTAAGGCGGAAATCACTCACAACTATCATGAGCGCGTGCGCAAAATTCACCCGGACGGCCCTACGCCAAACCGCGTGCTGTTCGATGAGTTGACTAAGCACCGCGACAATGCCTACAGGTGGATCAGCGGTGAACGCCTGGTCGAGCCCGAAACGGTTATGGCCGTGGACACGTTCAAAGAGGTACGCCACAATCTGAACGCCATCAAACTCACACTGTCGGCTCTGCGGCAGATCGAGCGCTGCGGCTCCCCGGTGATGATGGAGCAAGCTTGGAGGGGTTTCCGGCCGGCGCTGACGGCTCAAGCTTCGGAGGATGCCCATGGGCACGTCGCTGGCTAAACCCCGTTTCCTTACTGGCGAAGTAGTCGACCACGAGGCCGAGATGCAGCCGTTGCGCGACCGGATCGAGCAATTGGAGGCCGACCTTCGTAAAATGCGCCAGGAACGCGATACGGCCAAGGCTGACGGTTTGGCGGCTCAGAGTGCCGAGTACTAAGCGAGGCCGCCGCGCTGATCGTTTCGAAAGGTTTGCACGTGACGGAGAAAAAAGCGTGACGTTCCCCTACATTCGCGCCGGCATCGCCAGAAGTCTTGGATCCGCGGGCGCCGGAGTCGCCAAGGCGCGCGCTTACAGCCTGCAGCAGCGCGCCACGCCGCGAATGTCGGCCGCTTGCGACCGCGGGGAGCACTCATCCTGTTTTTCGCTGAAATGTACTTGCACCAAATGCGGG
>CAZVYV010000436.1:0-3130 GCA_964630985.1 uncultured Occallatibacter sp. | reverse complement strand
CGCTGATGCTGGCACTCTTTGGCGGCTTGGTTTGGGTTCCACGCGTGATCGCCCACCCGAAAGGGCATTTCAACTGGTCGGAATGCGTCCTGACTTTCCTTGTAACAGGGGCTGCCTGGGCGGTGGCTGATCTAAAGTCTCTTTGACTCAGGCTGCGCTCTGCTTCGCTTCCCCGCAGAACACTTAAGTTTTCACTTGACAATAAAACCGATCCGCGCAATACTTAAGCTACAACTTGACTATTTCCCGTCTGGAGGTGGGAAAAATGCCAAACCAATCACTAATCAAACCGACCGTCCACAGCACATTTCATCTCGAACGCAAGCTCAAGGCTTCCCCGCAAAAGGTCTTCGCGGCTTTTGCCGATGAAGCCACCAAGCGCCGCTGGTTCTTTGGCGGGGGCACGCACGCGCTCGACGACCACAAACTCGACTTCAAGGTTGGTGGCCGCGAGCGCGCCCAGATGAAAATGGGCCCCGGTACTCCCGTCGCCGGCAAAACGCTGGTGAATGAGACCATTTATCAGGACATCGTTCCGGAGCAGCGCATCGTTGCCGCTTACAAAATGAGCATGGATGGAACTCCATTCTCCGCTTCGCTCGCCACGATCGAGTTGATCCCCAACGGCTCCGGCACCGACCTGCTGTTCACGCACCAGGGCGCGTACTTTGAAAACGCCGATGGGCCCGCGATGCGCAAAGACGGATGGGAAAAGCTGCTCGGCAAGCTGGAGAAAGAGCTTGGCGAATAAACGACCCGTTGCGGGGCGAAACGGAGGAAGACGCGGCCGATGAAACGGAGTGACTCCAACGTCGCCCGCGTCTTCCATGCGCTTGGCGACTCGACGCGCCGCGCGATGCTCGAACGACTCAGCTCCGGACCCATGTCGGTCTCGTTGCTCGCCGAGCCCTTTGACATGTCGCTCGCCGCCGTGGTGCAGCATCTGCAGATTTTGCAAAAAGCCGGCCTCGTCAAGACGGAAAAGGTCGGTCGCGTGCGGAGCTGCCGCGTTGAAGCGTCAGGCTTGCGGGCCGCCGAAGAATGGCTCCGCGCGCGCCGTCCTGAGTGGGACCGCAGCCTCGATCGCCTGGAGATGTTCCTCGACAATCCAGGCAAGCCGCGAAAGAAATGACCCGGAGCTTTCGTTTGCGCTTCTCTCGGCGGCCCGTAGATTTGCTGCGATATCAGTGCCCTTGCAGCCCCAGCGCCTTCGAAACCGAATCGTCCACCTGCGCGGGCTGCCCATTCTCCTTGGTCACCACGCCAAAATTGCCGCGATAATCCCACATCGCCCAGCCGATTCCGTCAGCCTCGAGCGCCGTGCGCACATCGTGAATCCAGTTCGCGCGCGAGCCGGGATCCATGTGGTCGCGGAAGGCGCCGAACTCATTGCAGATCAGCGGCACGTGGTTATCGTGGGCCCACGCCGCAGCCTCGTCCATCATCAGTTGCATGCGGTGCGCATTCCATCCATCCAGCCAATAGCGCTCCATCTGATAGCGTTCCGTGGCATTCGGGACCTCCTTTAGCAGCTCCTTCATCGAGCTCTCCGTCGCCGGGTACGGAATCCCATGCTCGTAGCTCCACCACGGCGCGCCCCATGTCGCGCCCTGATGCGTAAACTCGTGCGGCTCGTAGAAATGGAAGTTGTAGATCACATTACCGTCAGCCAGAGGCTCTATCGCCAGCAAGTCCGGAATATCGGAGTAGTTCGGTCCCGTGGCAATAATGGTGTGCTGCGGCGCGGCCTCGCGGATTGTCGCGGCGACGCGCGTTTGGATCCCAGCCCACCGGTACGAATCGCTGACCTCCGGCTCATTCAGGATCTCGAAGAACACCATGTTTGGATCGCGATCGGCATAGTGCGCCGCCAGCTTGCTCCACAGCATCGTAAAGCGCTGCACGGCCTGATCGTCGGTGCGCATCTTCTGCTTGTAATCGTCGCTGGGATGAAGATCGACGATCACGGCCAGCTTATTGGCTACCATTGTGTCCACGGCATGATCCAGCTGCTTGAGAAAATCAGCGTTTGTCCCTGGAAAGCCGTACATCGCCGACGCCAGCGGCATGGAATCGATGCTCAACCGCACATGATCGAATCCCATCTTCGCGATCAGCGCGATGTCAGCGTCGTCGGTATAGCTCTGGATATGCTCGGACGAATAATCGCGCGACTGTGCGAACCACCCCGAAGCGTTCACCCCGTGCTTGAGGTGCTGGGCGCGGGCAAACGCCGTTTGCACATCGGCGGCCCGATCTTGTGGGTTTTGAGCTGTTGCGGGAATCACGAAGGCAAGAAGAAAGGCAAGAACGCTGAGACGAATACGCATGAAAATCCCCCTCGAATCGAACGCGTTAACGATACCACGCAAGGGGGCAAAGAATCATTGCAGCCTTCGCCTCAAAACAGAACGGCCCCCGTTTCCGGGAGCCGTTTGTTCCTTCCCCACAAATTCGTTTATTGCCCCGCAGACGAACCATCGTCCAGATTCGACGCCTGCTCGAAGGTCACGCGCAAATATTTGTACGGATTCACAGGCACGTCATGCAGGCGCACCTCGTAGTGCAGATGCGGGCCGGTGGCACGTCCTGACTCGCCCACGTAGCCGATGATCTGGCCGCGCGTCACGTGCTGGCCGGGAACCACCGCGACCGCCGAAAGATGTCCATAGAGCGTGATCACATCGTGACCGTGATCCAGCGTGATTTCGCGCCCGTATCCAGCGCCCATTTGTGCACCCGTCACGTCGCCGTCACCAGCCGCGCGTACAGGCGTTCCGTAGGGCGCGTCGATATCGACCCCGGTGTGGAACGCGCCTTCGCCGTTGATCGGATCCTCGCGCTCGCCGAAGCTCGACGCAACGCGGCCTTCAACGGGCCACATCGACGGCGCATCGGCCAGCTCCGTCCAATCGCCGGCAAAGTTCGCTGTCAACCCGCTCTCGAGCGCCCGCGAAACCGCGCCCGACATGGCCTCGGAACGCAATGCATAAAACATGTCAACGGAGTTGGCCAGCTGCTGCGGATTCACATCGTCGCTCTGCGCTGGTGCAGGAGGCGCCGAAGCCGCTGCCGCCTTGCTCTGCGCTACCGGCTTGGCCTCAGCCGCCGCCTGCAGCTTGTTCTGCCT
>CAZVYV010000435.1:0-3152 GCA_964630985.1 uncultured Occallatibacter sp. | reverse complement strand
AGCTCCTAATGGTCAACAATCTGGCGCCATTCCTCAAGGCAAGGAAACGCCGGCGAACCCGCAACAGGGTGAAATTGATCCAAGGACTGGCAAAATCAATACGGCTGTTCCAGACGCTCCAGCAGGGGGCGGATATTTCGTTCCATCTCTTCCCGCCGGGTCAAAGCTCTTGAAGACGGGAGAGCCGGCGAAGGGGCAAGGAGAAGTAGACAAAGAGTATCTGAAAGACATTGTTGGCAAGCTTCCAACAGTTCAAGTCGCCGAAGAGCGGTTCAAATCGATGGCCCAAGCGTTCAAGCAATTCCAATCGGGCTATGGCGCCGATAAGCAAAAATTGGGTGCAGAGATAGCTTCTTCCCTAGGGTATAATGATATAGCTAAGAAGCTAGTTGGAGGAGATGTTTCGGCCATGCAATGGGTCGAGAAAGAAGCGCCACAGCTCGTTTTAGATCAGCTTAAAGCCGCGACGCCTCGTTTCGCCCAGAGCGAGTTCAATACATTGCAGACCAAAAGCACGCCGGACGTAAATAAGACGCCGCAGGCTAACCACCAAATCATCGCGGAAGGTTATGCTGGTCTAATGCGAAATGAAGCGTTCATTCGTGATTGGCAAAAGGCGCAACAGAACGGATGGGCAAGCGTATCGGCGTTCTATCCGGCTTGGTCGGATGCAAACCCGATGTCTAAATTCATCCAATCCGCCCAAAAACAGATTGGTAACTTCAAAGGAATGGATCTGCCAACACGTCAAGAACGGATTGAAAATGGGATTTATGTCGCCCCATCAAAAATGAGCCCAGCCGAAACAAATGCGTGGGGTAAGGCTGGCGTCACTCCCGGTTCGATGTTTAGGCATACGCCCAATGGGCCGGTTCCGGTGAAGCCGTCCGAAGGTTATTCTGCCTATCTTGGGGGACAATAATGTCGGGATGGGATGAGATAGAAGCCGCATCTCCATCCGTTTCAACATCGGCAGCCCCAGAATCGTCTGGCTCGGCATGGGATGAAATAGAGGCCGCATCTCAATCGCCAACATCCGCCGGTAATCGCGTTTCCGAAGACGTGAAGGCGCTCCCTGAATCCATTGCATATCCGATCGCGGCGGCGCGTGGCTTGACACGAGATATTCCATTCGCGCAAGATATCGGAGCCGCGATAAACGCAGGGCGCACATATGTTGGCGGGACGCCTGCTGGAGTTCCAACGCAAGGGACATTTGGAGAGCGATTCTCCGCCGCCAAGAAAGAACAGGAGGCCGTTGATGAAGCGCTTTCTCAACAATATCCTGGAACAACCTATGGATCTCAGATCGCTGGGGCGTTTGCTCTTCCGATGGCTGGGCCGGCTACTAGAGTTGCTTCTAGCCTTGAGCCTATGGTGGGGGCTGGATTGGCTCGTGCGGCGGGCTCTGGCGCAGTAGGAGCGGGTTATGGTGCAGCTTATGGTCTCGGTTCTGGCGACACTGTTTCTGACCGTCTGCATAATGCGGGCGCTGGCGCGCTGGTCGGGGGCGTTGGAGGCGCTGCTATTCCGGCTATTATTGGTGGGGCTGGCTCTGCTGCCCGTATGGGCCTCGAGAAATTAGGATTTGGTAACGCTGAGGATATAGCGGCCAGAAATCTGTCCAAAGCATATAGCGGATCAGTCGCCGGCGGGATGTCTCCCGAGCAAGTTATGGCGGCTGAGCAAACTGGCCAGCCGGTCTTGCCGATCGATGTCGGCGGCCAAGGCGTCCGGCAATTAGCTAAGACAGCCGGTCAGGTGTCCCCCGACGCCAGAGATGCGATAATTTCTGAATTGTCAGCTAGGAAGGCCAGCCAATCATCTCGGCTGAAAGAATTCGCGGAACAAAATCTGACGAATGGGTTAAGTCTTGACGATCCAACTATCGCAGAAGGAATAAAAACAGCCGCTAGCGCCGCGAATGGCCCCGCATATGCCGCCGCCATGGCTAAGGGAGCGGGCGGAGTATGGAGCAGCCGACTCCAGCAACTTATAAATCATCCTTGGGTTAAGAGCGCTATCCCGCAGGCTCTTGATGAGAGCAACGCCGCCGCTATCAATAGCGGGCAGCCGGCCATGCGCAATCCATTCGTGACCGACGCTAACGGCAATCTCACGCTCCCGACTGGTCCTAATGGCCAGCCGATTAGACCAACTTTGGAATTTTGGGACACAGTCAAGAAGAATATTGATGGAACCATCCGTCAGGCGCAATCGACGCCGACTGATCGCGGTGACCCGAATACCGTTCGCATCGGGACACAACTAAAAAATGCTTTGATGGGGGAGCTGGATAATTCATCGGTCAATCCTGGAGCTAATGAATATAAGGCAGCGCGGGCCGGCGCCGGTCGTTATCTTGGAGAAGAGAACGCTTATGATTTTGGCCCGAAATTTCTGAATGCCACGAAAGACAAAGATATTCTGGCCGGGCAACAGGCGATCAATAAATTCACGCCGGAAGAGCAGCAATATGCTGCCCATGGATATCTCGCGCAGCGCATTCGTCAATATCAGGGAACGGCGGATAACCTAGACCTATCGAACAAATTTCTTAGTCCGACAATGAAGGCGAAGGACCAAGCTATCTTAGGTCCAGACAAAGCCGCGCAACTCGAAGCCTATCTCCTCCGCGAAGGCATTATGAATCGCTCTCTCACGGCCATGGGAGGATCAGATACGGCTCCCAATCTTCTTGCGATGGCCAAGGGAGCGTTTTCTGCTCATGGCGGTGGGATGGGTGTCGGAGCAGCGGTTGGAGCCGGGGAAGCCATCCGTGAGAATGGCATGGACCCCGCATCTATCGCAAAGGGGCTAGTTGTAGGGGCCGCTGGCGGCGCGCTCGCAAGCCGCGTATCCGGGCTAAGCGGAAAAGTAGCCAATGAAACGGTTAAGCAACTACTTTCGGATGACCCTACCGTATGGCGCCAGGCCATCGGCGCTGTAGCGCAACAGCCCCAGACTCTACAGGCGCTCCGCCAAGTCCACACGGGAATGGGAGCCTTGGCGGCAAGCGTAGCCGCGAGTCAGCATCCAATGAGCCTAGAATACATGCCACAGCAACAGCGAGCATCCGGTGGCCGTGTATCCAAGCGTGACTATCCCGCCAAGCGCGCGTCTCATATCGAAAAACTCGCCAAGCGCAACCA
>CAZVYV010000434.1:0-3153 GCA_964630985.1 uncultured Occallatibacter sp. | reverse complement strand
GGCCACGACGGCTACTTCGCGTGTTTCGCAGCCGGCGACGGCAGCTGCGTCAGCGGTGCCGGGGGAACTCCGTTCTCTGTCTTTTCGGGCACATCGGCCGCTGCTCCGGGGATGGCGGGCGTGGCCGCGCTCATCGACCAGCAATCCGGCTCCGCGCAGGGCAACCTGAATCCTTCCCTTTACTCCATGGCGGCTGGAACACCGGCGGCGTTTCATCAAGTGTCGGTCGCATCGAGCGGCGTGACCAACTGCTCCACTGCCACGCCGAGTATGTGCAACAACAGTGCTCCGGGGCCAACCGGCCTCACCGGCGGCCAGGCGGGCTATCAACTGGGCGCCACCGGCGGCTACAGCGAAGTCACCGGGCTCGGCTCGCTCGACGTCAGTCAATTCATCAACGGGTACACCAACACCGGTTCTTCCAAGCCCGCACCCACTGTCACGCTTTTAGCCCAGCCCACGGTCACGACCGCTCAATCCGCGTCGATACTGATCACCGTGACCGGAACTGGCGGCACTCCCCCAACTGGAACGGTGACGCTCTCCAGCGGTGCGTACGCGTCGGCCATCACCACGCTCGATATCCCCGGCCCTGACAGCAACGCCGTCTACATCGTGATTCCCAGCAACGCACTTGCGCTCGGAACCGACACGCTCACGGCGTCTTATGTATCGACTTCATTGGATTACAGCGACGCAACCGGATCGACGACGATCATTGTCACCGCGCCAAAAGCCATACCTACGATCACGTGGCCCGCACCCGCTGCGATCGTCTATGGCACGGCGCTCGGCGCAACGCAGCTCGATGCAACGGCCAGTGTCGCCGGTACGTTTATTTATTCGCCGGCGGCAGGCACGGTTTTCACGGCCGGCCAGCACACGCTCTCGGCAGTCTTCACTCCCACCGACTCAACCGATTACAGCAGCACCGTCGCCTCTGTCACAATGACGGTCAACCGCGCCACGCCAGTCGTTTCCTGGCCCACACCGGCCACGGTCCCGACAGGAATCGTACTGGGCCCAACACAATTGAATGCAACTGCCATCGTGCCTGGCTCATTCACTTATAGCCCTGCCGCGGGAACTCTCTTTTCATCGCCCGGAAACTTCGGGCTCTCAGTTTCGTTTACTCCCGTCGACTCCACTGACTACGGTCTGGGGAGCGCGACGGTAACACTCACGGTAGTACAGGCAACGGTGACGCCGAGTGTAACAACCTCTGCCGCCACCGCAGTCGCGCCCAGTTCCGCCACATTGAATGCCCAGGTTACGCCGAACGGTTCCGACACTCATGTCTGGTTCCTCTACGGAACCAGCAGTACGCTGAGCGGTGCGAGCCAGACCGCGTCGCAGGACCTCGGCTCCGGAAGCGCAGCAGTGAATATCAATGTCTCCGCCGCCAACCTCAACGCGAACACCACTTACTACTTCCAGGCAGTGGCGCAGAACAGCGCGGGCACGACCCAGGGAACCATCCAGAATTTCGTAACGGCTCCGGCGGCAACATTCACCATCGCGGGCAGCGCCGTAACCGTCGCTAAGGGCTCCAGCACCGGTGATACATCAACCATCACAGTCACGCCGGTTGGCGGATTCTCTGGCACCGTCGGACTCAGTGTCGCTATAACGAACAGCCCGGCTGGTGCGCAGGACTTGCCCACCTTCAACTGGACTCCCTCAGGTGCGGAAATCTCACTCTCTGGCTCGAGCGCCGTCAACGCGACGCTCACCGTTGTCACGACTGCTTCGACTGCCGCCGCGAATCAGCGGCCGTCAAATCCTGCGGCCCGCTGGTACGGCACAAGCGGCGCAGTGCTCGCCTGCGTCGTCCTGCTCTGGATTCCTTCGCGCAGACGCGCATTGCGCAACATGCTGACCATCATCGCCCTATTCGTTGCGCTTGGGGCCGGCCTCATGGCTTGCGGAAGCGGCGGCAACTCGATTGGTGGGGGCGGCGGCAACTCCGGAACCACAAGCGGCACTTACACCATCGCCGTGACAGCATCTTCGGGATCGACAAACGTCTCCACGCCCATCAGCGTGACCGTTCAGTAGCCAAGGTTACAGGAGTACCGCCGGCCACTTTGTAGCGCCGGCGTCCAGGCCGGCTGTCGGGAGAGTACCGCCGGCCTCTGGCCGGCTGTCGTGCGGGCGTCCTCGCCCGCACTCACCTCCGGCTGAGCTGCATCGACATGTGGGGAAACTAAAGTAGAGGAATTGTCATCCTGAGCGAAGCAGGTGTGGCTTCTTGCACCTGCGCAGTCGAAGGATCTGCGGTTGCTTTTCGTCCGTGCTGCCATCTGCAGCGCCCAATCTTCGGAATTCCCGCCAAATTTCTACATCAGTACGGCCTACGGCGCGGTCACCGAAATCATTTGTACCGGCCCAAGAAGTCCCGACGGCAGCAACGGCGAATCAGCTTTGTAAGGCATGAAATCGGCAAACGCATACTTCTTCATCGCCCACGGCTGCTGATCGCCGATCATGCGATTCACCCAGAGATTGGTCACCTGAATCTCAATCCGGTTCTTACCAGCTCTTATGGCGCCGGTAACATCGACCCTATACGGCGTCTTCCAGAGAATCCCAAGGTCCACGTCATTTACTTTCACATCCGCGAGTTCGCGCACATCGCCAAGATCCAGCCAGAGATGCGCGCCCTGCACTACTTCGTCTGCCGGAATTTCGATCGTCTTCGAGTACGTGGCTGTGCCCGAGTAATACTTCAGAGCTTCGTCAGAGAGTGGCAGCGGCGAGTCGGACCAGGAAAAAAGCCGATGGAAGCCGATCGTTTCCGGAATGCCTTCACCCTGCTCGAAGCTGACGCTCCAATCGCGGTTGAGCGCGAGATCCAGCCCGTCGACCACGCTCTCCTTCGCTGCAGGTAGTTCCACAGTATTTTTCGCAGCCTGCGAGCGAAAAACAACAAAAGTTGTCCCATATGGATCAAGATGCAGCGGAACGGTCGTGCGGCCGTCTGCAATGCGATACGAAACTGCCTGCGTTCCGCCTGTCGCGGGATCCCATAACTCCGGCGCTTTCCCCCCGACACGGAAAGTCGCATCGACTTTCTCGGCACGGTTTTCGCGATTGTCGACGAAATAAACGTCGCCATCGTTGAGCCTGCGGTGCACAAACATCAGGTTCGTG
>CAZVYV010000433.1:0-3153 GCA_964630985.1 uncultured Occallatibacter sp. | reverse complement strand
GCGGGCGCGAAGACGAAGGCGAGAACAGCAAGGCCGGCCGCGAGAATTCCGTTGCGAAGAGTCGGTGGTGCGTGTTTCCTTGCGGCGAGATTCATCCTGCCGTCTTCTTTCCCCAGGCAAAAGAGGATTGACCAAAAACTTTCCCTGGTCTCGTACATCCAAGTCCGCTGCGGTTGGGGAAAGGGCTGGCCGCAGAGGCCCTTCTTCAGAGATGCGCTCTTGAGGGCGATGCTGGCAGTGATAGGTGTCACAAGCGGCGCGATGCAGATCACAAACGCAGTTTTCAGGTTTCCGCTTTGAGCAACCTGTGGCGAGGGCGAGGAGGTGATACGGGTCACATGCCTCGGGGTGTGCAGTCGAGGAGAATAATGGCGCTACTCGAGGTGCAACAAGATGGCTACAGTTGCGATTCCTGAAATCAAAACGAAGGCGATGCTGACGCTTCCCGGAGATGCGGTGCGGCAGATTCAATGGCGATTCAGCGAGCGGTTCGATTTGCAGATGCTGGTTGCATCGGCGCGCGGCGTGGCGCGAGGAACGGTGGCGCGGCTGGTGGCCGCGGGCGAGCGCAACACGCACGAGTGGACCGCGGCGAAGAACGGGATGATGGACGCCTTCGACCGCGCGGGAATTACCGCAGCGTTTATGGAGCCCGAAGAAGGCGGATTCATTGTTGGGCCGAAGAACCTGGCACTGGGGTTGGCGGCGTTTGAGCTGGCGTGGGTGGATGGCGGCGCGGCGACGGCTAGCCTGGCGGGATTTTTGGCGCTGTCGCCGATTCACGAGCGCGGCACGGCGGCGCAAGTGAGCCGCTACAAGAAGCTGGCAGCTCCGCCACAAGCAGGCGAGGATCGCAAGCCGTGGCGCGGAGCTTTCGCGCTGACTGAGCCGATTCCGTATGTGGGCGTAGATACCGGCATGCTGAGCGGAAAGATTCGCGTGGTGGAATGGAAGAACGACGAGGAGCCGTGGCTGCAGGTAGAGAAGCGCGGACGCTTCATCACGGGAATTGCGTTTGCGAATTTTGTGACGGCGGCGGTGAACTCCGACGACCCACGGATCAAGGGAAGTTGCGTGGTGATTCTTGAAGAGACGGACGAAGGGACGTTCGACCGAGGCACGGCGACGAAGAAACTTGTGCACCAGCTTTCGTCGACGGGCGACCCGGTCTTTAATTTGCGGGTACCGGCGAGCCGCATTGTGGGCGGATACACGGTGAAAGACGGCGTGATTGTGCCGAACTTCAACCACGGCGAAGTGATCGATGCAGTGTTCCGGCGGACGCGTGTGCCGGTGGGATTGATGACGGCGGCCAAGTTGCTGTCGGCAGCGGAGCCGGTGATTCGCTACCAGCGGCAGCGGTTCAGGGGGGCCGAGGGCGCGAAGCCGGGATCGGTGCGCTACGAGCAGGGGATTCAACAACGGGAAGACGCGCTACACAGGCTGGTGGATGTGTGGGCGACAGGAGAAGCAGCGGCCTCTATGGGTTTTGCGGCGGCGCGGCTGTTTGACGAGCTGGATCCGCTGGAAAAGCAGAAGACGGCGTTGTTGAAGGAGCGTGGCGTAAACGGCGGACGCGCGGAGATGAAGGCGCTGAAAGAGAGCGAAGAGTGCGCCATCGAAATGTTGAAACTGAAAGTTGCGAGCGCGCGGCGTGCTGAGCTTGAGGCGGACCCACTGGTGCAGTACGTGCTGAAAGACGCCGAAGCCAATGTGCTGTGCCCGGCGACGAAGCTATGGAATACAGGCCACGGCGCGAACATGATGCGCGAGGCTGTGAGCTTGATGGGCGGATACGGGATTACCGAGGATTGCCCGGGGTTCCTGGCCAACAAATGGATGGATGCGCAACTGGAAGCAACTTACGAGGGGCCGGAAGCGGTGCAGCGTCGGCAGTTGACGGTGACGATGACCAGCGAGGTGTTTCTGGAGCAGTTTGCGGCGTGGACCACGGAGATGCGGCGGATTGCGTCGTCGCGGCCGGGGACCGGAGCATGCACGCTGGCCTCGGCGATGACGCTATGGGCGTGGACGCTGAACTATTTGCGGAAGAGTACCGATCCGGAAGGCGGCAAGCTTTATCACGGCCAGCGGCAGGGCGTGACCTTTGCGCTGGCCGATGCACTGAGCTGGCTGATGGCTTCGCGCTGCCAGATTCTCGACGTGGTGGAGCTGGAAATGCGTGGAGCCGCTGATGCTGTGGCTGCTGATGGACTCGCAGGGACTGTGCAGTTCCTGAGCGACCTTTGCCACACGCAGGCGGCACAGGCGGCAGGCGAAGTTTCGCGCATCTGCGCGGAGCTTGTGTTTGGCTATAACCGGCATCCGGCGTGGGACGAGGAAGAGCATCGCAGCTGCTTCCTCGCGGCGGAGCTTGAAGAGCTGGAAGAGACGATGCCGGGGATCATGGCGATGGCTGTCGATGTCCTCAAGGCCGACGGCAGTCACCCAGCGAAGGCGGGGCCGTGCGCAGGCTGTGCGGGATCGAGCGAGTTCCTGCGATTGCAGAGCAAGCTGACGACGTGCCTGACAGGTTCGCGGCTGGCGAAGGATCGCGCCGCTGAGACGGTGAGCAAGGTGATGATTCCCGAAGCGCTGGACTATCCCGCGACCGGAGGGGCATGAGCTCGGCAACCCAGCCGATTGAGGTTGACCGCCAGACGATGGAGGTTGACATTGCCTGCGCCGGCTTTGGCCCGGCGACTGGTGGATTTTTGACGACGCTGACGCAGGCGTGGAGCGAGAATCCCGCCGATCCGGCATTTGAAAGCAAAGTTGCGCCGGGCATGCCGCTGCAGGTGATGTGCTACGAGCGCGCCGCCGATCTGGCCGCGGGGGTGAGCGGCGTGGTGACGCGCGGCGAAGGCATTCGCGCGAGCTTTCCTACGCTCGATCCCGCAGAGATTCCGATGGCAGCGCCGGTGAAGCAGGAGCGCGTTTTTTATTTGCTTGATCCGATTGGGGCAAGTGGGCGATCCCCGATGCAGCGTCTTGGAGACTTTTTTCTTGGTGTTGGACGAGATTCGTGGGTGAAGGACTACGCGTTCGAGCTGCCGTGGACACCGGCGTTTCTGCACAAGCACGGCGGGATGATTCTTTCGATCGGCCAGTTCAACCAGTGGGTGGGGGCGAAGCTGATGGCCGGAGGCCTGG
>CAZVYV010000432.1:0-3170 GCA_964630985.1 uncultured Occallatibacter sp. | reverse complement strand
CTTTGCATCCAGCACCCTGATGAGGGAAATGACTGAATCCGACAGCGTCGTTTCTTCGGCGATGGAGAACTTGTTGATCTCATACGCATTTGCCCCCAGGCACTTGCAGACATAATCCGCTCCCGCGAGTGAGCGGTCATACAGCCGAAAGTCCCCGTCCGCATTGCCGCTGATGATCTTCCAGGAGCGCATCATCTGCGAACGCAGGCTCATCATGTTGCACGTAGCGACCCCACCCAGCAGACTGTGGAAATGTGGTCTTCCCCCGATTTCTCCCAGCTCACCACGCAACGCCATGAGCAGGTCTTTATAGGGAACTCCGCTGACTTTGCTGACGTCCCGGCACCAGCGCCAGAACATGGCTTTACGGACGGACTCCCTGGGCAATGGATTCTTGAAGGTATGGGTGGTAAAGAAATCCCAGTGGATCCGCGCCAACGTCCAGGCAAAATCAGCGAACCGCTCGCGCCGATGGATTTTGTCCATCGAAAATTTGTCTGCGCGAGGGTTGGCTGACATAAACGTTCCTATTTGGCAGGAGTGGATTCAACGATTTCGCCGATGATGGACGCCTTGCCGGATTTGCTGTGGGCAATCCGGCGCAGGTTGACCTCGATGATCTTGTCCATCGCCTTGTCCCAGTATTTGGGAATTTCCTCGTCCTTGAGCCGGTAGCTGATGCTTTCGGTCATGCGGGCGTCCGCCGGTTGCGACATGTCCACGCAGACCAAGTTGTGGCTGGTGGAAGCCGCACGCTCTTTGGTGGCGGGCCAGCTTTGGAACTCTTGCGTTTGAACTAACAGTTTTACTCTCATAATAATTTGTTTTCTGTTTTTGTTTGGTTTGCGTCATGGTTTCACGAACCCCCCGCCGCCGACGCGGACGACAGGGAAATTGTTTGCGGAGGCGTCCGTCCAGGCGCCCGCGCCACGCGGTGGACGATGGGATCGGCAGACGTTGTTTCCAGTGCGTGGTTCATATTTTTATCTTTCACTGCTTGTCTTTTCATTTTTCCTGGTGTGGCCTGTGCCTCTTCTCGCACGGGCCGCTATAAACGGCGAGGCGGTCAAGTTGCGATGGTCCCGAAATCATAAAAGCCTCATGAATACAGCTTTTTCTCAAGAATTGACCGGTCAAATTATCGGTCAAATTTGCACTGTTGGTCGTTCCTATCGTCGCCGCTGACAACATTCACCATAGTTGGCCGGCTATATTGCCCGATACTAAGGACTGGAAGGTCAATTACTCTCAGGTTGAAAATTGAAAAGCGCCCTTAAACACAGGCGATTTTTGCGGTTTTGACAGGTCAATATGAGGTCAAAATGGGTCAGTTTTCGTCTTCCGGGTCGTTGCCGTCTATGGCGCGTCGGCGACCAAGTCGGGCCAGGCCGGGAATCGGGACCGGTTGCCGACGGTTTACCTGGCGTTGACGGACTGGCTATCCGGAAAGACCCTGCGTCACCGAGCCGAGACTTGCGCTGGGTCGGGGACAGGCGCGCGCGCCGAACCCACTCCCGGCGCGCCAAGCATCGGCACGGTTCCGCCCGCGCCCGATGACTGACTCGCCAATTTCCGCCCGCTCCACTCCATTTCACTTCACCTTCACAAGTTCCACTTCCGTTCCATTCCGTTCCGACGGTCGCAAACAGTCGAGACAGTCACAAAACGTCGTGCGCGCCCCAGGGCAAAATCCAAGAGGCCGCGATGCTCCGCATATCGGCCAAAACCAGCATTAGCCCACGAGTCGTTGCTCGCGGGCAAGGCAAAAGCAATACGGCGCGAGGCGTTGCCTGTCGCCGAGGACGGGCAATAGTCGCGGGGACGGTCCAGCTTTCATTTTGCTTTGCGGCATGAAACTGGCCGACTCCGCTGGTAAAAACCAAATTGGTCTGACACCGCGCCGCTGGACTACGCGCCTGGCTGGATTCGTCCGCCCTGTCGCCCCTCTGCCGACCAGCCTGCCGCTTCGTTCCATCGGCGCGGAGTCAGATAATTGGCTTTCGCGCTGGCGCGTCGAAGCCCGGTGGCCATGACGCAGTCACTTTTCAGATCCGGTTTTTTCTGCTCGGCGTTTCTTTCTGTCGCCCTCACGGCGTCGCCGAATTCCACCAGCCCGCCCGCTCGTGGTGCCCTCTGAAGCCTACGCCCACGGGGGAGGGCTGGCGGCTCCGCTGTTTCGTGAAGGGCGACAGACCGAAGACGCACAGCAGAGCAGAAAAAAAAGACCATGAAAACTACATCTCAAACAAATAACTCAGGGCTCGGGAGCCGATCCGCACGATGGAGCAGTGAAAATAACCAAGCACCGAAAAAAGACAATCGCTCGCCGATTGACACCGAGGCGCGAAAGAAAAACCGCACCTTGCCCACCAATAAAGTTGTGGAGCTTTTGAAAACCAACCATCCCGGCCTGTTTAATCTCGCCGAGGTGGTCGGTAAATGGGTTTGGATTCAATTCCGTGAGACGCCCGCACCGGAAATGCGGCAGATTTTGGCGCAGCTTGGCTTTCACTGGAATCGTGAACGGCAGGCATGGCAGCACCCATGCGGCGAATTCCGCTTGCGTGGTTTCCAAGACCCGCACGAGAAATATGTCAGCTACTTTCCCGCCGACGTGACCACCCACTAACCACACCCACACGGGACGGTGTTCACGCACCGCCTCTCTTTCCTATGATTTCCCTTTCCGAACAAGTCTCCCCCGCACCATCGGCCCCGCGCAAATGGGACGCCGAAATTGATGCCGCCCGCCAGCATGACCACTGGCTCGCCTTCGAGACCGACCTGCACCAGTCCGCCGCCTTGCGCGCCCGCGTCGTCCGCGCCCTTGACCGTTACAGTCTCGGCACCAGCGACATCGCCGTTGACGAGGCGCTCGACTACCTCATTCACAAAGAGCTCGGCCAGTCCGCCCGCTATTTTAACCGGACCGGCAAGGCCCAGTTCAACCAGCAGCAAATCACCCACGCCGTCCTCAGCTTCATGGCCCGCAAAGAGCAGCAGCGCCACCTGACCGACCTCGCCATCCACGAGGAGGACACCGACCACGACGACGACATCCCCGGCAGTATTCGCGCCAGTCACTTGCCCGACCCTTGCCACCTGACGCCCGACGAATACGCCGCCCGCCGGGACGCCCTCCGCGCCATTCACGCCATGATCCCCGAACC
>CAZVYV010000431.1:0-3172 GCA_964630985.1 uncultured Occallatibacter sp. | reverse complement strand
TTTTTCGGCGCTTTCATTCGTTCCAGTATAAGGAGTTCTCTGTTCTCTGTTCTCTTTCACCCAAACACCATCACCATGGCGCCGGCGGTAATCATCAATCCGCCGATGACAGCCGCGGCATTCAGCTTCTCGCCCAGGAGCAGCCATGCGAACACCATCACCAGCGGCACGCTCAGCTTGTCCAGCGGCGCCACGCGCGAAGCCGGCCCAAGCTGCAGCGCGCGAAAGTAGCAGAGCCACGACAATCCCGTCGCCAATCCAGACAGCGCGAGAAAGAGAATCGTTCGCCGATCGAGCGCGCGAATCTCGCCGTGGCTGCCCAGCGCCAGGACAATGCCCCACGCAAACACTACGACCACGCTCGTGCGGAGGGCCGTGGCCAGGTTCGAATCGACATGCGCCACGCCTACTTTGGCCAGCAGCGCTGTGGCCGCCGCAAATACCGCGGAAAGCAGCGCCCAACCGATCCAGCTACTTGTCCAACTATTCGTCCAGCTCATGGCAATCAGCATACGCGCCGTTCTAAGCCAAGGTGCAAATTCGGTGTCGCCAGAAAAATCGTTTTCCGGTCAAAATCCTCCGGTGCTATGATGCGTGCATCCCCTCCAACCAAAACCTAGGAGGTGTCTCTTGAAAAGCTCCCTTCTTCCCATGGGGACCAGCAGCGCGGCTTCGCGCCTGGTTCTCCCTGCGATTCTTGCATGCAGCCTGGTCATCGGATCCGGACCACAACCGGCACGAGCGCAACAAGCCAGCCTTCTCGGAGAGTGGCGGGCAACGATTCAGTCTGGCACGATTACGATTTCGTTCATGTCGAACGGTCAATACGACCAAACAGGAGTTACAAATACCGGTACGCAGACGATGCAAGCCGGCCCCTACCAGCTGGTGGCGCCCAACAACATTATCTTTACGGTCACAAACTGGTCGCCCAAGTCCAAGATCATGCTTGTCCCCTGCGGAATTCCGAACGACCCAGTTTGCAATGTTCAGCGGGTGGAGAACATGCCCAAGCCGCCCAATTCCGAGTATGCGTATGTGTTCAACGGCCCGAATGCGATGACGTTGACCAACCAGACGGGGGCGATCAACTTTACACGCGTGAAGGCGCAATAGGCGATCAGAGAACAGAGATCGGTGCCAGGTCTCTGATCTCTATCAATCGCGCGGGCCATGAGTCGCGGTTCGCGGATCATAAGATACACTCCTGAGCATGCAGACCGGCCGCGCCAGTAGAACTGCTCTTCGCGTGGCCCAGCGGCGCGCCGTTCATCAGGTTCTCGACCAGCCCTGCGTCCTCACTGATCCGATTGCTATTCCGCTGCTCGGCCCGGAGTTCAGCTATGATCCCGTCCGCGAGATGCACCCTTTCGCGCGCGCCTTCCGTGCCTTTATGGCCGCACGCAGCCGCTATGCGGAAGACCGTTTGACGGCTTCAATCGGACTCGGAGTGGCGCAGTATGTGATCCTCGGCGCTGGCCTCGACACTTTTGCCTATCGCAATCCCTGTGCGCAACTGCGCGTATTCGAAGTGGACTTCCCTGCGACGCAGGAGTGGAAGCGCGCGCTGCTGGCCGCGGCCGGTATTGTGCCGCCGGCCAATCTAACCTTCGTGCCGCTCGACTTCGAGCACATGACTCTGGCGGCAGGTTTGGCTGCCGCGGGCTTTGACTCAAGCAAACCCGCGTTCTTCGGCTGGCTCGGAGTGGTGCCTTACCTTACGCTTGCAGCCTTCCGCGCGACGCTTGAAACCATCGCCGCACTTCCGGCGGGCACCGCCGTCAGCTTCGATTACGGTGTTTCACCGCATACGCTCGGCGTTCTGCACCGCATGACTTTCCGGGCTTTGGCGAGGCGTGTGGCTAAAGCCGGAGAGCCATTCCAGTTGCTCTTTACGCCTGAGCAGCTCGACGCGGAGTTTGTCCGCGCCGGATTTAGCCGCTCGGAGCAACTCGGCGGCGCAGAACTCAACGAACTCTATTTCGCGCACCGCGGCGACAGGCTCAAACTGCCCACACCGGGCCTGGGCCGTCTCGCCACCGCGTGGGTGTAGCGCATGCGCGATGGCGACCACGCCGGGCGATAGAATGGCCTCATGCGTCCGTCCGCACTCCTGCCCATTGCCTCGGCTGCACTCTTCTTGTTCAGCGGATGCGGCTATCACACGCTGGGCGCGGCCACGCATCTTCCTCCCGAAATCAAGACGCTCGCCGTGCCCGTCTTCGCTACGCGCACCGAGGTCAGCGGCACCGAACAGGCTTTGACCGAGGCTGTCATCCGCGAATTCGCCTCACGCACCCGCTTCCGCGTCACTCCCAATTCCGGAGAAGACGCCGATGCTGTCCTGCACGGAACCATCCTGAAACAAACGACTGCCCCGCTCACTTACAACTCCGCCACGCAGCAGTCTTCAAGTTTCATCATCACCATCGTCGCCAGCGTGACGCTCACCGCCCACGACGGCAGAATCCTTTACCAGAACAAGAACTACGTCTTCCGCGAGCAGTACCAGTCCACAACCAACCTGCCCACGTTCATCCAGGAAGATCCAGCCGCCATCCAGCGCCTGTCGCGCGAATTTGCGCGGCAACTGGTGGCCGATGTCCTCGAAGGTTTTTGACCGCATGCCTCCGAACCATTGACAGCGCTGGCGCGGTCCTTCTATCGTTCCGGCGTGTGGTCAGACCACATCAAGAGGATTGGGAATCATGCTTCCCCGCAAAACCGCCATTCTCCTTGCGGCCTTTCTTGCCGCTCTCACCCTCGATGGTCCAATTCACGCGCAGGACAACATGCGCGGCGCTCCGTATAACGGCTACACCGGTGCGACATTCGATACGCGCGCCTATGCCTACGATTACCTGGTCGACGGCAGCCTGCCGCAGGACGATCCGGCGCAGAAGAAGTACACGACGCTCCAGGCCGCTTACACCGCCGCGCCCGCCGGCACACCCGAAAAACCAACCGTCATCGGCATCAAGCCCGGTGTCTACTTCATCCGCGGCGGCGACACCGCAGCCGGAATGACCATCACTAAGGACTACATCACCCTCCTCGGCCTTACCGACGACCGCCGGAGTGTTGTGCTCGCCGACAATCGCGGCAATGAGGAGGGCGCCTCGAATAACGGATACATCTTCATGGTCAACGACACCGGGTTCACCATGATGAA
>CAZVYV010000430.1:0-3183 GCA_964630985.1 uncultured Occallatibacter sp. | reverse complement strand
CTATCATCGAGCCCGGGACGGGCGAACTGGCCTGCGGCATGGTTGGCGCTGGCCGCATGGCGGAGCCGGAGACAATTGCGTCGGCGGTTTTTTCCGCGCTCGGCGGCCGTCACGATCTGGCCGGCGAAGTGGTGCTGGTGACTGCGGGCGGGACGCGCGAGGCTCTGGACCCGGTGCGGTATATTGGCAATCGCTCCAGCGGCAAGATGGGTTATGCGCTCGCCGAGGCAGCCCGCAGCCGCGGCGCAAGGGTGATTCTCATCAGCGGGCCGTCTAGCTTGCAAGCACCCGCGCATTGCGAAGTGGTGAAAGTAACTACCGCGGACGAAATGCGGATCACTGTGCTGGCGCGCATGGAAGAAGCCACGCTCGTGATCAAAGCCGCCGCTGTGGCCGACTATCGCCCTGTTGCTGTCTCCGCGCAAAAGCTCAAACGTACAGGCTCATTGACGCTTGAGCTCGCGCCGACGGAAGACATTCTTGCCGAAGTGGTGCGCCGCCGCAGGCCGGGTCAGCTGATCATTGGATTCGCCGCGGAAACGGAGAATCGCATGGAGAATGGGCGTGCGAAGCTGATGGCAAAGGGCGCCGACGCGATCGTGGTGAACGACGTGGCAGGCGAAGGCGTGGGCATTGACGCCGACACCAATGCGGCCACATTTCTTACGCGGGACACGGCCGTGGAACTTTTGCAGATGCCCAAACGCCAGCTGGCTGACCGCATCCTCGACGAGATCCTCAGCTTCAGACGCCCGCGGCCGGTGGTCGTGGAACTCGATGAAGAGCATGGCAAGGAAATGCACAGCAGGCAGGCCATTCAGGATCGCGTGCTGGACGAGAGCGTACCCGTCGGCGCCGGTCGACGCCAGCTCATCGTGGAGTGATTTCATTGCCGCGCACCCTCGATTCCGGAACTCGCGACGCTCTGGCCGAGCGGCTCAAGTTCTATCGCGACCTCGGGCTCACCGAGTTTTACCGCAGAGATGTGGAGCCGGTCACCGCAGTCGAGGATCCCAGGCTGGGGCGAAGCGTGGCTGAGGAGCTGGCGGAACGAGAGGGGCTCCTGCAAGCGGCGGTTTCGGCCGCGGCAAAATCTGCGACAGAACCGACGGCACAGCAGGAAAACTCGTTCGGAGAGGATCCCACAATCAAAACTCGCAAAGCGTTTTCCGCGCCTCCGCAGGTTGCCGCCGCTGTTCCCGTGGAGGAGCGCGCCGCCGCGCTCGAAGTCATTCGTGAAGATCTTGGCGATTGCACACGCTGTGCCCTGCATACGGGTCGGCACACCATTGTCTTTGGCGTTGGCAATCCCGCTGCCCGGTTGATGTTTGTGGGAGAGGGACCGGGCGCAGATGAAGACGCGCAGGGGCTGCCTTTCGTGGGTCGCGCGGGACAATTGCTGAACAACATGATTGGGGCGATGGGGCTGAAGCGCGAGGAATGCTACATCGCCAACATCGTGAAGTGCCGGCCGCCGGGCAACCGCACGCCGGAGCCCGAAGAAGCCAACACCTGTTCGCCGTTTCTTTTTCGCCAGATCGACGCAGTACGGCCGCAGGTGCTGGTGGCATTGGGTGCAACGGCGGCGACTTATCTGCTCGGCCAAAGGCAGCCGCTCGCTGGACTGCGCGGACGCGTACACGCATATCGCGGCATGAGCCTGATCATCACCTATCACCCGGCTTTCCTTCTGCGTGATCCGCGGCAGAAGAAGGAAGCCTGGGCCGACCTGCAGATCGCAATGAAAGAGCTTGGACTGAAAAAGGCAGGGAATAGGGAATAGGGAACAGGGACCAGCTCCGCATCCCCTACACTGAACTTGCCTCCCATGCCTGCTTACTGCGAAGTCGCGTTGCCGGTGCCGCTGGATCACACGTTTACCTACGGCGTGAAGCTGGGGCAACAGCCGCAACGCGGGGCGCGCGTGATTGCGCCCTTCCGCAACGAAAAGCTGATCGGCGTGGTGACGGCGATCGACGCGAAGCCTCCGGCGGCGGGGGTTGAGGTCAAGTATCTCGAAGCGGTGCTCGACGAAGAGCCTTTGCTCAGCGATCATCTTCTGGAACTCGCCGAATGGACCGCGCAATACTATCTGGCGCCGCTCGGAGAGGTGATGCGCGCCATGCTGCCGCTGTCGGCCGAGGTGCGGCGCACGGTGTATTACCGGATAACGGACCTGGGACGCGACGTGCTGGCGACAGCGATGGACGGAGACGTGAGACAAACGGGAATGACAAATGCGGGTCCTTCGACTCGTTCGCCCGCCGCGGCGGACGAACTCGCTCAGGATGACCATCCTTTGCGGAACGCGAGGGTGGGGCACCCGAAGCGGAAAGGGAAGCTCTCGAAGGAAGACCAGGACATGGAGCGGCGCGTGCTCGAGAGGCTGGCCAAGGGCGAGCCGGTGAAAGTGTCGACCTTGAGAACGGCTACTGCGGCTTCGTTGCCGCTGCTCGCCGGCATGCTGCGGAAGAAATGGATTGCACGCGAGACCGCTGCCGCGGAACGCGACGCACGGCGCATGGAGCGCTTCGCGGTGTTGATCGGCGAAGGGCGGTTGCCCACGCTGACCGAGAAGCAGACGGCGATCATGGCGGAGCTTGCGGCGAGCGGCGGCGAACTGCCGCTGGCGGAACTGCGACGGCGCGAGTTGCCTTCGTCGACTCTGCAAACTCTGGTGCGGCGCGGACTGGTGCGGATCGAAGAGCGGCCTGAAGCATTCCGGCTGGGCGGCCTGACTCCATCGTCCGAAGTGTTCAGCTTGAACGCAGCACAAGCGGACGCGCTGGCCACGATTACCGGCGCGATCGGGGCGTTCCATCCATTTCTGCTGTACGGCGTGACCGGATCGGGAAAGACGGCCGTCTACCTTGCTGCGATGCAGAAGGCTCTCGACCGCGGACTGACTTCGATCTTGCTGGTCCCCGAGATCGGGCTCACGCCGCAGATGGCCGGTCTGCTTGATCAGGCATTTGGGCAGAAGGTTGCGTTGCTGCATTCGGCGCTTACGCCCGAAGAGCGCAGCGAGCAGTGGCGGCGGATTCGCCGTGGCGATGCGCCAATCGTCGTGGGTACGCGCTCGGCGATTTTTGCGCCTGCGCCAAAGCTGGGGTTGATTCTCGTCGACGAAGAGCACGACCAGAGCTACAAGCAGGAAGAGACGCCGCGCTACAACGCGCGCGA
>CAZVYV010000429.1:0-3186 GCA_964630985.1 uncultured Occallatibacter sp. | reverse complement strand
TGGGTGTCGCTTACAACGTGCATGTCATGGAATCGATTCTGACCTTGGTCGCTCCTGCCCTTGGCTGGCGCTAGAAAAATCGGACTTGTGCTCGGGCGGAAGCCCATCGGCGCGATCTCCAACTCACGCGGCCTCGGTGTCGCTGAGTCGTCTCGCATTCTTCCGAATTCCGCTCCAATCGGGGTGCTTGTTTTCAACATGGAGCCTGAATTGATCCGCGAACCAAGCCAGGTTGTCGGCTGCTGAAGTGATCCATCGCTGGCGAACGGGCATCATTTTTCCGCAAGAGGAGCATCTCGCGGTCGCGGGATAATCGTTCATGTCACGGATGACGATCAGTTCCGGCGCCTTTTCCATGGGCAAGGTGTCAACTGACTTGCCGCAGTTTGATTTCGACGCCATATTCTCCCATTCAAACCAGATCTCAGAATTCGTCCAGATGCTATACACCAAATTGTGTCGTGCTGCTCCTAAGCCAGGGACGGGCTTTCGGGCGACGTTTCCGCTGATTCGGCTGACGCGATCGGCGTCAGGAGCGGCCATCCTTTGCGCAACACGTAGTCGAGCCATGTCCCGGCGATCTGCGAAGTGAGGACGGCTGCCACCACGAGGGTTGTGTAGAAAGTCGAACTGATGATTCCGGCGTCGAAGGCGACACTGGCCAGCACAATCCCCGGCCCTCCGCGCGCGTTCGTTGTGATGGCGAGATTCACGAGATCGAGCCCACGAAATCCGGCAAAGCGTGCGGCAAGCGAAACGGAGAACACTTTCACGATGCAGGTTCCGCCTATGAACGCGACCATCATCCAAAGCGAAACGCCTCGGATCAGATCCAACTTCAAACCCACAACAGCAAAGTAAACAGGAATGAAAAAGGCGAACGAAACTTTTCCGATGGCGTCGAGCGCTTCAGCGAAGATCCGGCGCTTCCTATGCACAACGGCGAATCCCGCCAGGAAGGCTGCGAACACCAGGCTGATGTTGAGCGCTCCGGCAATCGCGCAGTAGGCCAGTAGCACAGCTAGCGCGTAGCCTGCAGGAGAATGTTTGGCAAGAATATTGAAGCGCGACTTGTTGACGCGCTTGATCAAGCGCGGAACGATAGTCAGACCCAGAACGAAAAAGGCGACGGTCGCTCCAAGGTGATACGACATTGCTCGTGGATCGAGAACTGCCTTACCCGCGGCTGCCGTCGCCACCGCGAGAGCCAGCCAAAGAACGATGTCTTCAAGAACAGCGACGCCAAGGACCAGCCGCGCAAAGCGAGTGTGAAGGATTTTGAGATCGGCGAAGATTTTGGAGACAACCGGGATGGAGGTTACGGCGACGCCCACGGCAAGGATAATCGTCAGCGAGATACGGTTGCCGTTCGGGCCAGCCAACGACGGTCGAATGAGCCACGGAGCGAAGAGCAATCCGAGGGCGAACGGCAGTCCCGTGCCGACAATGGTGAGCCAGCCAACTTCGCGGCGGTCTTCTCGAGTGAAGAGTTGCTGCGTTTCCGCTCCCGCGAGGAACATGAGCAGCAGCAGCCCCAGCCAGTAAACAAAATCCAGAACATTGCCCTGGTGTTTGGCGCTCTCAATGAAGTGGGCTGCAACCGGCAAGCGCCCGATGAGTGCGTTGCCTAGAACGACTCCGGCAAGTATCTCGCCGATAACCTTCGGCTGCCGCATTTTTACGAACAGCCAGCCCAATAATTGAGCAAGGCCAACCAGGAGCAAGAGAAGGAAGAGAACCTGGGTCAGTTCCGAGTTCGTCATTTTTCACACTCTGGGCTGATTGATGGTTCGCGATCTGAGTGTGTTGGATGCGGTTCTCACTGGATTCGTTTGTTTCGACTATGAGCCGAAACGACGCTTGAGGGCGACGATTCTGCTTTGCGTTTACCGGGCGGCCTGCCCAGGGCGCGGAGAGAGGCGGGGGCTTCCACCCCCGCACAAACCCGCCCAAAAGAATCTTGAAACAAAGTTCGGCCCAGCGAGCCAACCTCGCTGGGCCGATCAAAAGTTCCATCCCGCTGCGAACAGCAACCAACCCGCCGGCAAATCAAAGCAGATTATCTTCTCCGTGAAAGCTGGCGGCGTCAGCGTTCCGCAGGTCCGCGATCTGCGCGGGGTTATCGAGCGCGAGAAAGCCGAGATCGGTGTCTTTCTGTGCTTCGAAGAACCGACGAAGCCGATGAAGAAAGAAGCCGCCGATGCTGGCCTCTACAAATCCACCGACGGCAGCATATACCCGCGTCTGCAGATCCTCACCATCCAGCAGATCCTCGACGGCAAGCAGCCCGACTATCCCGCTCATCGCCGTGACGCCACCTTCAAGAAGGCACCGCGCAGCCGTCCCGCCCCCGCCGAAAACCTCACCCTTCCCCTGCTACCCGGCGAGGACTGAGCCCACCCGGTCCCACGAGGCCTTCCACTAATCCCTGATCACTGTTTTTTCCTGTCAACCCCCTCGACCGCCCCAACCCCTCGCAAACCCATGAAAACATTCGCCAAAAAAACTTTCCCAAGTTTGCCGATTAATTCTGCGATTTCTTCATACTTGGTTTAGTGGTAATGGTGACGACTATAGGGCGGCGTGGCGATGGTGATTCCGGTTTTGGCGAGCCGGAGCCCCTTGCGCCGCCCCTTTTTTTGCGGGATGGCACGGAAACCCTTCGGCATTTCTAGTTGGGGCCGAGCTGAATCGAGTGGAAATGTTGATCAGAGCAATATTTCAACCTCAAAGGGCACTTAACCTCTTTGAATAGACGACTTTAGGGAGTCAATTCCAATGGAATCAGCGAGTTAGCGGAAACGGTGAAAGGTACAAGCCACTGAAAACAAATCCCTTAACCCCAAAACGGGTGGGGGCGGGGTAGATACCAAAAGGTACATGGCTGCACTCATTCGGCGGCGCGCACAATTGCTTCCGCAACTTCGTCCGGAGTCAGCGCGTCGACCTGGAGCGTGACATGCGCCATACGGTAGAGAGGCAGGCGCCGCTCGTAACGATCCTTGAGATTCGCTTCGTCTGCCAGCACGGGCCGCAGATGCTCGGTTCCCTTGCACCGAGCGAGCGTGGTCTCGAGTTTCACTTCGAGATGCACCACCAACGTTTCGGGCGCCATGAGCACCAGCAAGCGAGTGGCATCATCCTCGATGGCTCCGCCGCCGAGCGCGAGCACAAGTCCATCGCCGC
>CAZVYV010000428.1:0-3198 GCA_964630985.1 uncultured Occallatibacter sp. | reverse complement strand
CTTGTAACTGGCAATGACGGCCTTGGCCTCGCGAAAGTCGCGCGAAGGTGTCTGGATGGGCGGCATCATCAGGTATGCCCCCTCAACTCCATTGAGCGCCTGGGTGATCGCCACTGAGTCCTCCCAGTCGCCCTTCACCAGCTCGACGCCCTTTGCGCTCCATGCGGCAGCCTTTGCCGGGTCACGCACGAGCGCACGAACCTTCTTGCCTTTGTTGAGAAGGTGCCGTGCCGCTGCTCCGCCTACCTTGCCCGTAATACCTGTGACTAGAAACATTGTCGATGCCCTCTAAACGTCAGATGCGGATTCTGTCGATGGGTCGCACGATTGTGGCGCTGACGGGGCGCGCTGTGGCTTTGGCGCGCGACTTCGCTGCGTTCTCTGTTTCCAGGAAAGACGGCAAGGGATGTGGCTGGCTCCTCGCGCAAGCTCAGTTCACGTGGAACAGCCTCTTTAACTGATCGGGCGGGACGGCCCGGCTGAAGAAATCCCCCTGAGCTTCGTCGCAATCGTGATCCCAGAGAAATTCGAGATCTTCGGTCGTTTCAACCCCCTGAGCAATCACGCGGAGATCAAGGCTCCGAGCCATGCCGATGAATGCTTCGACGGCGGCCGTTCCACCGGGGAGGGTGGTGATCTGACGGACAAACGACCGGTCGATCTTGACGGCGTTGAGGGGTAGTTTCCGCATGCTGCTCAAGCTGGAGTTGCCCGTGCCAAAATTATCGACCGACACATTCACTCCCTCAGCCTGGAGAGACTTGAGAATGGACGCTGTGCGTTCGGGATGACGCATGAGAACGCCTTCGGTCAGGTCCAGTTCCAGAAGCTTCGGGTCCATGCCGGTTTTGCTGAGAGCGGCGAACAGCCCGTCCAGAAAATCCTCGCTCTCAAACTGCACGCCCGAGACGTTGACGGCCATCGTCTTCGCGGGCAAACCCGCAGCCGCCCATGCTTGGGCTTGCGAGCATGCTTCCTCAAAGACCCAGGCGCCGATGGGCAAGATCAGGCCGGATTCTTCTGCGACGGGAATGAACTGCGCCGGGGGAATCGCTCCGCACGTGGGGTGGTTCCAGCGCGACAGCGCTTCAGTTCCGATGACGGTTCCCGTCTTCAGATTCACTTTGGGCTGATAGTGCAACGTCAACTCGTTCCGCTCCAGCGCAAGCCGCAGATCCTCCCTGGTGAACTGGCTCTCAAGCGTGCAGACGTTCAACTCCGCACTGTAGAACTGAAAGCAGTGGCTCCCGTTTTTCTTGGCCCAATACATTGCGGTGTCGGCATTCCTGATGAGTGTCTCCGCATCGAGACCATCGTCGGGGTAGAAGCTCACACCGATGCTTGCGGTGACGTGAAGCTGGTGGCCGTCGATCGAATGAACCTCGCCCAGCGCCTTCAGGATTCTTCTCGCTGTAACAGCGGCGTTTTCAGGCCGATGGATATCTTGCAGCAGCAGGGCGAACTCATCGCCTCCGTGCCGGCTGACGGTATCAGGTTCGCGAACGCAGGCCAGCAAGCGTTTTGCAACAGATTGAAGAAGCTTGTCGCCGGTAGTGTGTCCGTGGGAATCGTTGACCTGTTTGAAGCCATCCAAATCGAGGAACAGAATAGCGGCCTGGGCTCCATGTCTTCGAGCGAAGGAGATTGCCTGACCAACGCGATCGCTAAACAGCAGGCGATTGGGCAAGCCGGTGAGAGAATCATGTTCGGCCAAGTGAGCGATCTGCTCTGACTGCGCCCGCGCTGCGCTTACGTCGCGAAAAACGATCACAGCACCGGTGACTTTCTCATCGCGGTCGTGGATGGGGGCAACGGAGTCTTCGATGAAGATTTCATGACCGTCGCCGTGGATGAGAACAGAGTTTGCCGGCAGTTTTCCCGTTTGATTTTCCGACGCTGCCTTCGCCATCGGATCCAGAATTGGCTTGCGCGTGGTGGCGTCCACCATCCGGAAGACGTCGTTCAGGCGGCGACCCGCAGCCTCCTTGAGCTGCCATCCCACCATGCTGCCGGCAACTGGATTGAAGAAGGTGATGTTTCCCGCCATGTCGGTGCAGATTACGGCGTCCGCGATAGAGTTGAGTGTGGCCTGGACGCGATCCTTTTCAGCCGTCAGGATCTCTTCGTGCGTGGTGCGCTCAACGGCGTTGCCGACGGTTCGCAGCAGTTTGTGCGGTTCAATCTGGCCCTTGATGAGATAGTCTTGCGCGCCCTCATGGATGGCTTGAATTGCCTTTGGCTCGTCGTCCAGGCTGGACAACAACACGATGGAGGCGTGGGGCGCAGCTGCGCGCATGCGTTTGACCGCTTCCATTGGATCGGGATCGAACGGCGCCAGATGCAGTACGTCCAGGTCGAGCACGACAATATCAATGGGATTCCCTGCAAGATAGGTCTCGGCGTGTCCGAAACATTCGACGCAGGTTAACTTGAAGGAGCGTGAGCTTTCTTCGTCGAACATCGCGCGGATTGTGCGGGTTTGTTCGGCGTCATTCTCGATCAGAAGAATGGTCTTGTCCAGTTTTTTCCCCATCGGCTTCACCCCGGTACGAACAACCTCGAGCTGCTTGCCTAAAACTCATGAGTTCGCAAAACCTTCCCGGACGAGATCGATCAAAGAATCTCAAAAATCGCGCAACGGCGCAGTTCTCTTTTGCTCATGTTGAGATATCGCATTGGGTACCGGCAATCATACGCAAGGCGTTACGCCTGCATCTTACTGATTTGACAGCAGATCGCCGCGCCAGCGGGCAGGCGGTGGGTTGCATCAGGCCGATGGTTTGCGGGCTTATTCCAGATTGTGGATGGGAGGACGGGGAAGGCGGACGGTGAGGGCACCTCTCGATTGCCCGGACTGGCGGCAATCTCAGGCCCGGGGAACCTTGACCTTCGGCGGAAACAGCCAGAGCACCGCGACGATTGCGATGAGCGCAAGGGATGCGGCAGGCCGGAAGTAGGCCGCGGGAATCGCTGCGAGATAAAGCAAAACAGACGCGATCTGCTTGCCCCAGCTTGCATGCGCAGGCGCCGCGCTCTGTGAGCGTATCTGAGCCCAGAGCGCCATATATCCGAGCCCCGGGAAGATACTGACCGCGGCGTAGAGCGCCGTCGTGAATGACGAGAGCCCCTTGACGCCGATCCAATCTGTTGCGAACGGAAAAAGAGAGAGAAAGAATAGAAACATCAGGTTGGCCCACA
>CAZVYV010000427.1:0-3208 GCA_964630985.1 uncultured Occallatibacter sp. | reverse complement strand
CGACGGAATCATTTTTGGGGGTTTCGCCGAGCCTTTTGATTTTGGTGAATTTTCCGGGTGCGGTGAGTTTAGTGGGTTCGACGAGATTGCCAGGCTTGACGAGTTTGCCGAGTTCGGCGACGGCAAGGGCTGCCGAGGAGGGGTTGGTTGGCTCGATCATGGCGGTTTACCTCAATAGGAATTGGTATTGTGACCATGATGCGCCGAAGGGGGCTAATTACCGGCAAACTTGGGGAACAGAATTTTGCGAATGTTTTCAGTGGTTTGGGTTCATTTGGGGACGGTGCGGGGCTTGACAGGGTCCGGTTTTGGTTCGTGCTACCCCACCCTAGCGAAGCTAGTATCCACCCCACAGACGAGGACCTGTCTGTGGGGACCCCGGGGATGGGGCACCCCAGCGTTTGGGCTGGCGAAAGCCGCGAGGGGCCCTTTCTCAGGCGCAGGGTTCGTGCTATCCCACCCTAGGCGCGAGAACAAAAACGCGCCGAGGGTGGGGCACCCATTTTCGTGGTGGATTGAAGGCGGGCTGACTTAGGTTTGTGGTATCCCCGGTCCCCGAATGCGAGGGACCGGGGGCACCCGGCTATCCCACCCTAGGCGCGAGAACAAAAACGCGCCGAGGGTGGGGCACCCATTTTCGTGGTGGATTGAAGGCGGGCTGACTTGGGTTTGTGGTATCCCCGGTCCCCGAATGCGAGGGACCGGGGGCACCCGGCGATTGTCGCTGATGAGAGCTGCGAAAGGCTCTTTCGCGGGCGTCTGAGAGAGCGGAGATAGAATCGGAAAGCAAAGAGCTGCGCGTCGCCGGCTACCGGCTGCAAGCTGATTTTCCTTCGGAGATCCCATGAGCAAATCGCAGGAAACACGCATCACATGGCTCGGCCATGCCACCGTGCTGATTCAGACGCCCAAGGGAACGAACATCCTGATCGATCCCTTCATCGCGCACAATCCCAAATATCCGCAGAACTTCGAGCTGCCTTCGAAGATCGACTACGTTCTGTGCACGCACGGCCATGGCGACCACATTGGCGATGCCGCGCCAGTGGCAAAGAAACATGGATCGACGGTGGTCGCGATCTATGAGCTGGCCGACTACATTGCGGGCCAGGGAGTGAGCGAGACGATGGGCATGAACCTGGGTGGAACCGTGAATCTGGATGATGTGACGGCCACGATGGTGGAAGCCAAGCACTCGGCCGGCGCGGCCGACGACAAAGGCACGCACTACACGGGCGTTGCCACCGGCTTCGTTCTCGCCATCACCGGAGGGCCGGTGCTCTACCACGCGGGCGACACGTCGGTCTTCGGCGATATGCAACTGATTCGCGAGCTTTACCAGCCTCGCATCGTGATGCTGCCCATCGGCGGCTACTACACGATGGATCCGCAACAGGCCGCGCTGGCTTGCCGCTTCCTCGAGCCGGAGACAGTTCTGCCCATTCACTGGGGAACATTTCCGCCGCTCAAAGGGACACCGGCAGAACTCGCCGCACTGGTTGCGCCGGGCGTGAAGGTTGTGCACTGGAAACCGGGAGACGAATATAGGGGCTAGGGACCAGGGATTAGGGATTAGGAAACAAGGGAGCGCCCGGCAGAGGATTGCTTTACTGGTCGCGGGTTTGCTTAATTGCGCGGGGCGATGGCACGACTTCGCCAGGGCCCTGCGTATCCTGCACGCCGAGGCGCATTGTGGCGCGGGATTCAGCGGCGCGGCAATTGCGCAGATCGCGCAGGATCTCCTGCTTTTCGCGCGCATATTGACCGGCAAGGCGCGTGAGCGCGTAGGTGATGATGTCGCTGTGATGCAGATCTGCTGCGAGCGGATCGCGACGCATGTTCAGCCAAAGCCGGTGGACAAGCTCCACGTCTTCAGGGCCGAGCGCGGGCGCGTGCGGGCCGATGTAGAACACCTTGGTTGAGCCGTCGGCGCCGATGACGTAGAAGTTGAACTGGCGCTTGGGCTCGGGCAACGCCTCCCAGGCTTGTCCCATGTGGAACGCCTGGTCCTCGGCGGTCATGGAGCTGGATTGGCCGGCGACCACTGACTCAACCTCGAGTGAATTTGCAGTTTGCACGAGCGCGGCGAATACATCGCCCGCCGGTATCACCAGCAGGGAGACTCTCTTGCCGAAGCTTTCGGCAACCGAGACCGCCTTGGTAAAGAGCATCTGCTCGTGCTCACTGAAACTCTGCTGCTCCGCGCTCAGGTACTCCGGACCGCCCACGCCCATGAGGCGCACGCTGACCACCACAACGTCTCGATCGACGGTGCTGGTTCGTCCCAGTGTCCACTTCAACGCGAGCGGGTTTGCCGCGTCACGCATGGTGACGATGACGCCGCCTGGGCGAATGGCCGTCGACTCGCGGCTGATGGTGTCCTGGTGCTCGAGTTGGAAATGGTCCTTCATCTGGCGCGCGGTGAGTGCGTGCCTGCGCAGGTTAATGCGCTCGGAAATGGTGAAGACAATGAAGAAGGCGATCGAAAACAAGATGCCGCTGATGGTGGCAACCGACTTAGTGAACAGGTTTACGGTGGCCACCGACAGCAGCACCATGAAGACCGAAAGAAGTCCCAGTGGAATCTCGGTTTTGCCGATGCGGATGTTGGGCGGCACCTTCCAGCCGCGTTCGCCGTGATACTTCCAGCGGAGCACCAGCATGGACAGACCGTTGAAGGTGAATGACCAGATGACGCCGAATGCATAAGCCTCACCCAACATGATGATGTTGCCGCGGCTCACGATGATGGTGAACATCTGCATGATGAACACCAGATTGACAATCCGGTAGCTGGTGCCGAATCGTGGGTGCGGCTTGCGGAACCAGTCGGTGAGCACGCCGTCTTCGGCGACGCGCATGAGCACGCCGGTGGAACCGATGATCGACGTATTGATGGCGCCGGAGAGAATCAGGAATCCCACCACTACCACGAAGATGCGGAAGGCAATGCGCCAAAACATCGGGCCGGCCATATACATGGCGAGGCCGGCGATCAAGTTGTCCTGGTAAATAGTGGTCCGGGGCCCGTTGGGAATCAGCATCGAGGCCAGCAGCGTTCCGCCGCCGGTGAAGATCAGGCTGTAAATGGCGATCACGATCGCCGCTCGCTTGAGGTTCTTGAGCTTGGGGTGCGCGATCTCACGATTGACCTGCGCCAGGCTTTCCTCGCCGCTCATGGCGAGGATGGAGTGGCCGAAGGCCATCA
>CAZVYV010000426.1:0-3213 GCA_964630985.1 uncultured Occallatibacter sp. | reverse complement strand
GGCCCCAAGAAAGAGAAGATTCCCGCAGCCGCAGAGCTTGAGCAACCGCCTCTGTCAGCCGCAGAGCGCGAAGGCGCAGAATTGGTCGCTGAGGGCGGTCGGAAGTTGCTTGATACCGGCGTAGTCCGTGCCAAGGTTATTCCATCTTGGGAAGAGGCCCAACGCTGGGCGACAACCAACGCGAAGAAGATTCGCAGCATGCAGTTATACAAACTGAAAGACGGCCGGTACGTTGCCGATTTTGTTCCCAAGGACGAAAAAGTCTTATTCCAAACCGATGAGACTTCGGACATTAACCGCGAGATCAATGCCCTGCAAAAGCGTCTGATGACGGTGATGCCGGAGCAACAACGCGCCATGATCGCGCAGCGGCTATTTGACTTGGAAGAGCGCCGTCGTTCGATTCCATTGTCAGCACCATCCCTTGAGCCTCCCCCGGGCAAAGTCGTACGGCTATGGACGCCAGAAGGCGAAGAAGCCGTGATCCCTAAGAGACTGGAGGAACCACCCCGTGTCCCAGAAGCCCGACCCAACCGAGCAGAAACTCATGACGTTGCTAAACTTCAAGAGCCTCCACGATTTGGAGGAGTTCCTGAACGGGCCGAGTCACCCCGGGTTTCTCGACCAGAGCCAGCCCCCGGACGACCTGTACGAAGCGGACGAGAAGTTGAGAGCCGCGGAGTCGTTGGAGGACAGCCTACAGGAACTATCCGAGGTGTAGAGCCGATCCGCATCGACGCTCCGGAACGGCCGTCGAAGCCGCCAGCGTATTCCGACAAGGACTGGAACGAGAAGGTTAAGCTTTACGGCCTGCCGCCGAACGCCCCGACGCCCACAGTTGGAATCTCGAACAACCTGGCGCGCATGCTCATGGGCGGGCAACGGTACATCGTGGAGTCAGCGCTGTCAGGGCTCGACCGCCACGATTCGTTCATCCTGGCGGCTTCGACCGGTACGGGCAAGACCTACATGTCCTCGGCTATCCTCCATCACTTGCTGGAGCGGAAGCCCGATGCGCAGGTGCTGATCCTGACCACCAGTAAGGGTTTGATCGACGGCAAGGGCGGCTTCAAAGATGTTATGGGGGATTTCGGGATTGACGTCCAAGACTTGGACAAGAACGGGCCAACGGGAGCCCCGGGAGTGTACACGGAAACGTGGGCCGGTTCTGGAAACCGCCAAGACATTGAGACTCACCCATGGGATCTGGTGATTGCCGACGAAGTTCAAGAGGCTCGTAAGTGGTGGAGTTCGCAGCGTGGTCAGCGCATGAAGGAAATGAGCAACCACGCTCACCAAGTTCTCTACATGAGCGCCAGCCCGTTCCACACGGCTCTGGAGATCGGCCACATGGACAAGCTTGGCCTGTGGCAGAAGGGAGGCTACGACAACTGGGCAAAGCAGTTCGGTGTTGGGAAAGATTCAGAGGGCAATTACACGGGTGGCAATGCGCCGCTGAAGCTGGTGAAGCTGCGCGAGCAACTGCTGGAACGTGGTCAGTACATCAATCTCGACAAGGACATGGAAGGCTACTCGGCGCACTTCGGCGTCGTGCCGATGGACGGCGCGACCGCGCAGGGCCTGAAGAATATTCAGAAGGCCATGGACCTGGCGGAGAACTACTTCTACGCGGCGAACAAGCGCGGCAAGATTATGCCGACCCGGGCGCAGGCCGTGACGCTGGCAAAGCGCTGGCTGGAATATCAGAGACTGCCGCAGGCAATCGAGCATGGAAAGAGGCTTCAGGACCAAGGCTGGAAGGTAATCTTCTTCTCGGAGAACAAGAAAGAGTTCGATGAGGTCTTTGAGTTCCTGAAGGAAGCCGATGAGGGAACCGGTGGAAAGATTTCGCAGTTGCTGCCAAAGTTCCGCAGCGTGACAGACGTGCTGCAGGAACACTTCGGGGATGACGTTGGAATCTTTGCTGGCAAGCACTCCGCGGCCCGGCAGTCGGAGTTAACCGGCTTCAATGAAGGCGACAAGAAGCACATCTACGCGACCTACGGCGCCGGCGGAGTCGGAGTGTCGCTGCATGACACGGTTGGAAACGCTCCCCGGGCGGTCATTTATCTAGGACCACCGTATTCTGGAATCTCATTCGACCAGTCGCTCGGTCGGCCGTGGCGCTACGGTACGCGCTCGAACGTGAGAGCCTACTTCTTGTTCTCGAACGCTCAGGCTGAGATGGACATTGTGCAAAACAAGATTGCGCCACGCATGGAGTCTTTGCGCGCGATGGTCAGCGGCGTCCACATGACCGACCCAATTGTGAATGCTTTGCGAGACGTTCCAGAAAACCGTGAGGCTACTCTGGACTACGAGTTGGGCAACGAAGCCAAGGCTGGCATGGATCAGTTCACGAATCTGGCCGACACCAAGGCCGTGACATCGTACAGCGAGTTGCCAATCGTTCACGCCAATGAAGCGAAGAACAAAGGCATGAAGCTGCCCGGGGGAGAGGGCGCCACGGCTCCAAACGTTGTACGGCTGTTCCAAGACGGCGCCGAAGATGAAGTACTGCCGGCCGAGCAGGAAGACCCACGCATCCAGTCGGCTCGAAACATCAACGTGGACATCGCACAGGAGTTTATCGACTCAGGCGCGGCGCCGGGGAATACCGGAGCCAGAGTTCTGACGCCGATCGAGCGCCGACGTGTGGCAGATGTGGTTATGGCGCAGGCCGAAGGCGCAGCCCGTGGAACCCCGGGAGCCGCTACGCAGGCGGTTTATACCGCGTGGCAGAATGCGATGACCCAGATTGACGCGATCTTATCGAGTTCTGGCGGTGGAGGCATGGAGCCGCCGGGTGGGGGCCTTGAGGCTCCACCGTCGCCGGAAGACCCGGGCAATCTTAAGACCCTCGGATGGTACTTCCTCACAAATGGTCGAGACGTGATTCGAAACGCGGCTAAAGCCGCTGGAGTACCGGAGATTGGGGAAAAGCTTGCCCGCGACATTGCTTCCTACCACGTCTACGCTGGGAACCAATCCGGCCCATGGGTAGACGAGTATTGGAAGATCCTGAAAGATAACGAAATCTCTCAGGATGAGCACAAGGTCTTGGCCTTGACCATGGCGAACCGGGAAGAGCATCGGCCATGGATTGACCGCGAACTGATGCGGCTCAGGGCAGAGATACCGATGAACGAGCGGATTGCCAGAGCCGTCGACCAGGTGGAGACGTTGAGAAAGAAAGTCTTCCGGAAGATGCAG
>CAZVYV010000425.1:0-3216 GCA_964630985.1 uncultured Occallatibacter sp. | reverse complement strand
AATCGGGGCTATGAGCGATGGAAATATCGACTGGAGTCTTCGCATTTGCGAGGTCTGGGGTCTTGGTGCTCACGTCTGGGGAGGTCCTTTCGGCAATAAACCACTTAACGCGCTTCAATATTGCGGCAGTACTTAGTGTATGACGGCACGTTGAGACGGCCTGTCCCCGTCGAATCCGCCGGTCAACTCATCCCATTACGAAATGATCAGGGTTTCAGTTCGAGGTCCGGCTCTTCGGCCGCCTCAATGGCTGCCGACGGTCTGTTCCCAGGCTTTGCGCGGTGCCGCCAGACATGACGGGCCGCCCCCGCGGCCGCAATCAGCAGCGCCCCGAGCGAAACGAGAAAGACAATAAGGAGCCAGCGCATAAGGACAAACCCCAACAAGCATATCAGAGGGCCGGATTGCGCTTATGCCGTTCGTTCAGGCTTTGGAGCTCCCTTGCGAGCCCAGGTTAGCGCTAAGCCATTGAAGGTAGGAATGACTGCCGGCCTCGATCTCAAGCACCAGAAACTCCGGGGTTTGATAACTGTGAAGCTCCTGCAGCCTCGCCTCGAGAGTGGGCAATTGGTCGACGACTGTCTTCAGCAGCAGCAGAGTTTCGGCTGACGATTCAATCTTTCCCTGCCACCGATAAATCGACTGAACTGGGGGAAGGAGCGTGGCGCACGCAGCCAGACGTTCCTCCACGAGTGTCCGACCCATGCGAGTGGCTTCCTCGGGACTGACCACCGTTGTCATCACAATGCGGGCAGTCGACGTAGCTTCGATCATTGGCCCTCCTGATTGAATACGATTCTGCCACCACTCTACCCTGAACGGTGCGCGGCGCGGCAGTTGGTCATCGGATAGCCGCAGTCGTATTTTCGATCGGGAAAGCCTTGCCAAAGCGGAACGCGGGAGCAGCCCGGCTCCGCTTGGGCAGCGTCGAAGTGTATTGTCGACGATTTAGCGGACAAGCTCCGCAACCACTTCAATCTGCTGGCTGCGTGCGGTGCCCGGTAGGTCGACCGATCCAAGGACCATCGGCTTGCCCTGCGACAATTCCGCCGTTTCGTCCAACACATTCTGGTGAACAACTGGATCCTGCGCGGCGCCCACGGATTTCTCGTCTCCGAGACTCGATTCCTCGATCTTCGTGTACACATTGAGTGCATCCGGCGATCCGCTCATGCGAGCTTCAATGCTAAGTCCCACGTCCATGTACTGCATCTGTGTGTTCGCTGTCTGGCCATCGGTCCTCCCAGTCACGAAGGGCACACGGCTGCCTTGCTTGAACGTCGACTTTTCGCCTGAGGTAACCAGCAGAGTGAATTGCTGCGCTTCGCCGCGCTTGCCGCCGTCAATGTCGGTGATTGTGTACGTAAGGCGATAGAGCTTCCGCGCCTTGTCGAGATTCGCAATGAGCTTCTGCGCGGTCTCCATGTCCTCAGGAGTGGCTTTGATTGTGATCGCATTTTTCGTTTCAACGCCGAAAATCCTTACTCCAGGCAGCACGTTGCGCAAGGTCGTTTGAATATCGTTCATGTCGTTTTGTTCAGACGAATTGGACAGAAAAAACGTCCGAACAGTTTCCGGAGCGACTGGCGCAGCGGGCTTGGCCTCGCTGGGTTGTGCGTCTTCCGGCTTGGTTTGCGCATTTGCACTTGGCGCCAATACGAAAGCCAGCACGACAGCGGCCATCACCATGAGCGGGGTAATCCTGTGCGCATGGGCTGCGATTCTGTTCAGCTGCATAGTATCCTCCTCAAGGTTGTTCCTGAGAACAACGCGGTCTGGTTCCCCATTTCTTGCCAGGACATCTTCTATGCACAAAGACGCCGCGCCCTGGATTCCGCTCGACAATTTATCCGGCCTGGTGCCGGAATCGGGCAGTCCGGCACCTCTCAGCAAACCCCTCAACGCCGGTGATTCCTGCGGCTATATGCCGGTGCTCGGGTCAAAGTCGAGTTAAGAATCAAAGTGCGGCTTGCCGATCCCGCCCGGGTGTTGCAGTATGAACTTTGCGGACAGCGAAGCTGCCGCGCCTGGAGAGACGAATGAGCACTGCGATCAAATTTGGCACCTCGGGATGGCGAGCGATTGTGGCCGACGAGTTTACAGTGGCCAATATCCGGCTGGCGGTTGCGGGAATCGCCGCTTATGTCAAAACCCTCCCTGCCCCGCATCGTGTGCTGGTCGGTCGCGATCCGCGCTTCCTCGGCGAAAGCTTTGTGGCCGAAGCGGCACGCGTGCTCGCCGCGGCTGGCGTCACGCCCATTGTGATTCCCGATGCAGCTCCGACTCCTGCCATCGCCTATGCCGTGCGCACGCTCAAGGCTTCTGGCTCCATCAATTTCACCGCCTCGCACAATCCGCCCGAGTACAACGGCATCAAGTACTCCACTTCCGATGGTGCGCCAGCCCTGCCGGAAGCCACGAAGCAGATTGAAGCTGCAATCGACAAAGTCGCGAGCGGCGGAGGCGGCGGAATTCCGAGTCCGCACGGAGCCGCGGACCCATTCGAAACCGCCGATGTGAAACCGGCCTTTCTAAATCGCCTGGCCGAGCTCGTCGACCTGAAAGCCATCGCCAAGTCGGGGATCAAGGTGGTCTATGATCCATTCTGGGGCGCGGGCCGCGGCTATCCCTGCCACCTGCTTCGCCAGGCTGGCGTCACCGTCGAAACCGTCCACGACTATCGCGACGTGCTATTCGGCGGCCACGCTCCGGAACCCTCCGACGAATTGCTGGGTGCCGCAAAGAAGAAAATGAAGGAGATCGGCGCGGCACTGGCCATCGCAACAGATGGCGACGCGGACCGCTTCGGCATCGTGGACGGCGATGGTACGTTTATTCAGCCGAACTACGTCATCGCGCTGCTCTTCGATTATCTTGTCGAAACGCGCGGATGGAAAAATGGCGTCGCCAAGAGCGTGGCCACAACCAACCTGATCAATGCACTCGCCGAATACTACAAGGTTCCGCTCTACGAAACGCCGGTCGGCTTCAAATACATTGGAGCGCTCATCGATCAGGACAAAATCGCGATCGGCGGCGAGGAATCTGCCGGACTCACCATCCGTGGCCACGTTCCCGAGAAAGACGGCATCATCGCCGGTCTGCTGGTTGCGGAGATGGTGGCCACCCGCGGCACGAGCCTCGGCGTGCAATTAAAGGCGCTTTTTGCCAAGGTTGGTTCCTATTTCCCGGTTCGAGAGAACTTCCACTTGACCG
>CAZVYV010000424.1:0-3221 GCA_964630985.1 uncultured Occallatibacter sp. | reverse complement strand
GCAGCGCGATGGCGTTGATCACCGTGGAGAGCATGCCCATGTTGTCCGCGCTCACGCGGTCCATCTCCTTGGCCTGTTCTTCCACGCCACGGAAAAAGTTGCCTCCGCCGACCACGACCGCGACCTCCACGCCCAGAGCGTGGACATCCGCGATTTCTCCGGTAATTTCCGCCACTTTGTCGGCATCCAAGCCAAAGCCGCGCTCTCCCGAGAGCGCTTCTCCCGATAATTTCAGTACGATTCTCTTGAACATGTCGTTTCGAGTATCGCATACGCATGGCGGTTTCGGCTTCCGCGATCGCGTCTGCGCCCGCCAAACAAGTGCGACAGAGAGTTTCCCAGTTTGGCCCCTCCACCACGCATGTCTCGATTCAGGAACTGCCGACTGTTTTTCCTCCATTGCATCGCATGGAATACAATTCCACTCCCTAGACTTACCTCATCCGGCGCGCTTGCATCCTTCTTACGCACTTCATCCGGCGCAATTCATCCGAATCATTCGGCGGGAAATCATGGTCGTCAAAACGCACTGCAAGGGACACGCCTACACCGGTGTCGAGGTCGGAGCCGGGAACGTCCGCCGCTATTTCTCAAGGGAAAACGATGTCATCGAGCTGCACCTCGACCACCTGCTCATCCAATGCGGCCTGAGTCCCGATTTCTGGCAGGGGCAGACAGAGATTACCGATCCTCGCCTCTGCGCCTGGCTTGAATCGAAAAACTTCAATGGCCGACCGGGCGAGGCTCCCGTCCCGCTCGCCATGATTCCCTCCGGCAAAAACTGCTTCCGCATTCGTCCTATCTTGACCAACCGCCGCCGCACCGAGCCAACTCTCGATCCCCTCAACCCCGCCTGAGAAGCCCCGGCTCACGATTCGCGAATCACAACCGGCGAACCATGGAACACGGCTCCTTGGTCCCTCGGTCCCTTGGTCCCTGTCTTGCTACACTCGACTTGCCATGAATCTCAGCCAGCTGGAGCAGGAAATCGAGCGGCACTTCGCCGCCGGATCGGCCGCAGCCGACGACCCCGCGGCCATGACCGCCTTCCTCGCGCTGCGTTCCGCGCTTGAGCGCGGCGAGGTGCGTGCAGCCGAGCCCGACGCGGCCTCGCCCACTGGCTGGCGCGTGAATGCCTGGGTCAAGCGCGGCATCCTGCTCGGATTTCGCCTCGGCACCCTCGAAGAGATGCCTGCCGCCGAAATCGGCTCTTCCGGCCCGGCGCCCGCGCTCACATTTGTCGACAAGCACACCTACCCGGCACGCCGATTCACGGCCGCCGACGGTGTGCGCGTCGTCCCCGGCGGCTCTTCGATTCGTGCCGGAGCTTACGTCGCTCGCGGCGTCGTCTGCATGCCGCCCATGTATATCAACGTCGGCGCTTTTGTTGACGAGGGCACGTTGGTCGACTCGCACGCGCTGGTCGGCTCCTGCGCCCAGATCGGCAAGCGGGTTCACCTGAGCGCCGCGGCGCAGATCGGCGGCGTACTTGAGCCCGTCAACGCCAGCCCCGTCGTTATCGAAGATGACGCCCTGGTCGGCGGCAACTGCGGCGTCTATGAAGGCACGATCGTGCGCAAAGGCGCTGTGCTCGGGGCAGGCACGATCCTCACGCGCGGCACGCCGCTCTTCGATCTCGTGAATGGCACAATCCTTCGCGCCTCCGCCGATCAGCCGCTCATCGTTCCCGAAGGCGCCGTTGTCGTGCCCGGGGCGCGCGCCGTCAACAAAGGCAAAGGCCAGGAGTGGGGTCTAAGCCTTTACGCCCCCGCCATCGTCAAGTACCGCGACGACAAAACCGACTTGAGCACAGCCCTCGAAGACCTTTTGCGATAAAAAGACACATTCATCGCCGATGTTGGGCTGTAACCGCCCAGCAATCCGTCAACGGACCGCGCTCTGCCGCGTCTAAACCCGTGGAAAGTGTTTAGCAGAAAGATTCTATGAAGATTCGGCCCGCCCTCCGCCCCGCGTTCCTGGTTCTCCCCATTGCGCTGGCTGTGCTTCTTTGCCTGCGCGATTCCGACGCCGCTCAGCAGCCCTCCACCAACCAGCCCATGACCAACCTGAAGGTACAGGCCCGCGAAGTTCTGCTCCCGGTCACGGTCGTCGACAAGAAAGGTACGCTCGTCACCGACCTCACCGCCAAGGACTTCACCCTCACCGAGGACGGGCGCCCGCAGGTCATCAAGAGCTTCACCACCCAGAGCAACCTGCCTTTTCGCCTCGGCCTGCTTGTCGACACCAGCCGCAGCGTCTATACGGCCATCGACGTGGAGCGCAAGGCTGCCGAAAAATTCGTCGAGCTTATGCTGCCAGCCGATCCCAAAGCTGCTGTTCGCGGCGACGAGGCGTTTCTCATCCATTTCGACCACGAGGTTGAGCTGCTCGAGGACTTCACCAACTCCCGCGAAAAGCTGAATCACGAGATCGATGCCATGACTCCGACCTCGCGGGAACAAAACTCCCAGGGCCCGGAGACCGGCGGTGACGACCACGGATACGGTGGCCACGGCGACTCGAGCCGCGGCGGTGGAACCCAGCTCTACGACGCCATCTATCTTTCGTCCGACGAGCTGATGAAGCCCAAGGACGGCCGCAAGGCCCTCGTCATCTTCTCTGACGGCGTCGACAGCGGCAGCAAGGAGACGATGAACGACGCCATCGATGCGGCCGATCGCGCTGGCGTGCAGGTCTTCACCATTTACTTCAAAGGCGAAGAGGAACACAGCGGGAATGGCTTTCCCGGCGGCGGCCACCATGGCGGAATGGGCGGTGGGGGCGGCTATCCCGGCGGTGGAGGTGGATGGCCCGGTGGCGGAGGCGGTGGCCACCACCCCGGAGGCACCAACGCGCCACAGCTCGACGGCAAGAAGATCATGCAGGAGATCGCATCGCGCACTGGTGGAATGTTTTTCGAAGCCAAGAAGAAAGACGGTCTCGACGACATCTATGGCCTTATCGCCGCCGCACTGCGCCAGGAGTATCTGCTTACCTACACTCCCGATAAAGTCGACACCGACGGCGACTTTCACAAGATCGCGCTCAAAACCGACAAGCCCGATCTGACCATCATTACCCGCGAAGGATATTACGCGACTGCTGGCAATCCGGCCGCCGGCGACTAGCTCCAGCGCGGCGCTTGTTTTCCGCCTCACGCAAAAAGGCCCACGGTAAAACCGTGGGCCTTTTCGCGTTCTGAGGGAAGAACCTGTCTAGTG
>CAZVYV010000423.1:0-3229 GCA_964630985.1 uncultured Occallatibacter sp. | reverse complement strand
ATGGCCGCCGTGGTCAAGAAAGTCTATGGCGAGCTGTTCCGAGGGGCTACGCTGGGCGCACAGAAGAAAGCCGCGACCGTGGCAACTAACAAGCCAGCACCCGTAGTGCAAGGCTGGACAAAGGTCAACGCACCGCCCAACGCACAGGATATTTCCCGCACTCGCGCAGGTGGGGCAGGAACGACCACAGACGCGATGATTTCGGCTAAGGCCGCCATCCTCAAATCGGGGAAAAAGGTTTATTGGGGAGCAACGCCCCCGCAAGTTTAGCTTTCGTCGCGTCGCGGGAATCGGGACTCCCGGCTGCCAAGCGAAACCGTAACTGAAACGAAAGTCAGTACAGCCGCTAAGAATCAAAACACCACAGAGTCGAAGTGGGCCTTCGGGCGAACCGGCATTCTGGCGAGTTCAATGATGAGGACTCGTTATGTCAGTAGCCAATGCAGCACAGGTGCTTGCACTTGAGCATGAGAAAGTGCGGCCTGAATTACCTCTGTTTTACCAGTTAGACGACACGCTTTGGGGCAAAATTAAGTCTCGTGGCGACGTTGAAGTTGTAGCTGGCCGTCCTACCCGCGTTCCGATGGAACTGCTGGCGGGCGGAAAATTCCGTTCTTTCAACCCTGACGGTGGCGATGCTGGGCTTGGTTCGGGCGTAACGCCTGACGTGGGCACGCTGGTGCCTACTTATTTCATTCAAGCATGGCAGTACACCAAAGCCACTGAAATCAATACCAACTCCGACGAAAAAGCCATCGAGAATTACGTCTCGCTGCTCAATAAGCGTGCGACGATGCAGTTCTCCGAGCGCATGGAAGCTGTCATTCAAGGTGACGGCTCGAACACGCTTGACTCTGTGACTTCGACGACCGGAACCACGCAAATTAACACCAACAACGCCAACCAGTTCCAAGACAATCAGGACATTGATGTCTGGTCTGCTCTGGGCGGAGTTTTCCGTGGAACATGCACGGTTCTGTCAACCGACGTAGGAAACAACCAGTTAAACCTAACTGGCGCGTTTCCCGGTGGGACGACGACTGGCGACTTAATGCTGGTGTCTGGTTCGGCTGGCGTGGCGAACTCCGGCTTGTACGGCATCAAGGCTTATCAGGTCAACTCCAACACCGGCTCGGTGATGGGCTTGGCTCGTTCGGCCTATCCCGGCAAGCTCTCGACTCCTACGGTCAACGCTGGCAATTTGGCATTGACTCCGGCAATGGCTCGACGACTCAAGGCCCAGTTGCAAATCGCACTGGGTATTGATTACCCCGAATCGTCTGACCTGATGTTCCACATGGGCGTGGATATGGCAGCGGCATGGGAAAACACCGCTATCTCGGTGTCGTCCATCATCCGCAACCAAGTCTCTGGTTCGAGCACAGCGGATTTCTTGCAGAAGGAAACTCCAAAAACCTTCTCTGGAAGCCCGACTCTGTACTCGATTCACGCCACTCCGGGGCGCATCGACGGCCTGTGCCTCAAGCACTGGTTCCGCTGCGAAAACCAGCCAATTGACTTCTACGATGTTGGCGGACAGACTCTGTTTCCAACTTACGGAGCGTCAGGCGGAATCTCGGCCAGCACCCTGTTCTATCTTTGGACGGGCGTGCAGGTAGGGAACGACAACGTGAGGGCCGGGACTTATGCCTCCAACGTAGCCGTGCCGACTGGGTACTTCGGGCACTAAAAATGTCCGTTCACTTAATTGGTGATGCTGGAACGGTGCGGCAGTGGAATGAAAAGCCATTGCTGCGCCGTTTCGGTGCTAATCCCTTTGGCGAGAATCTTTTCCGCGTAGTCTTTGCGGACTCTCGCAAACACATGGTGGGCGGGACATGGAAAGACTACTCAGGAGCGCCTGCCAAAGACAAAGAGTTAGTTAATGGCAAAGACAAGAACATCGTCCGCGAAATCACTGAGTATCGCTGGATACCGCTATATCCGGGTTTTCATGGATGGGTTATAGAAAAATGGTTATCAGGTTTGGAGTTTGCAGGCACGCCGTTTTCTTATGAGCTTTTGCAGGCCGATACGGAATCAGGACTGTTGCCTCTGCCTTACCCAACTCGCGGAGAGTACGTAGAATCGCAGAAACTTCTAGTGGGCATGGAGCCAACTATCTCGCTGGTTGCTGAAATCATTCATCTGGTTCAGATGGGCGAAAACTCGTCTTTTGCCGAGAAAAAGCGGGCTATTGTTTCAGACCTCGAAAAGAACGAGAAGGCTCGAAACGACCGGGCCGAGGCCATCTGGACAAATGCGCAAGGGGCGTTCAATAACAAGCCCTCCAATGTGAATCCCGGCAAACGGACGGCAGACGACATTAAGTTCAGATATTCCGCAGGAGACTTGAAGCACCTACCTCAAAAAGCAGGGGCGTTCGTGTCCCTCGGAGAGAACCCTAAAATATGACTCACGACCCAAGATTTGCGAAAGACGGCAGCCGGGTAGAAGATGCCCGCCCGTTCATTGCCAAAAACGCCACAAACAAGAAATGGTTGCCCACAATCGACCCTGAAATTCTGGCTTTGGAGCGGTCGCATCCCATTAAGATTTACAACGTCTCCAAGCGGTCATGGCGTGTGCAGACTGGGCTGGGAGAATACACCGTTCAAGCCTGCCCAGACGGGAAAGCCCACTCTGACCCGATTATCCTTCCGGCAGTGATTCACGAGCCAATCCCTGTGGATATGGACAAGATGGAATTCCGGCCTTCTGGCGGGAAAAAGCTGGCTCTCGACATCGTAGGTTTGGGTTCTGGGATTTCGCCGAGCCGCAACTTGCTCAGATTCGGAGTATTCATTGCCTCAGACGATACATTTGATGGCAAGAATTATCAGGACTGGATTGACAAGGGAAAGTGCGGTGAATCACCTACTCCGAAAGAACTCGACCGCGCGAATCTGGCTGTGGTCACAGAAGCGAAAAGGCTTGTCGCGGAGGCCGACAATCTGGCACTGCAAGGCCCGTCCGGATACGAAGAAATTGGGGCGCATCACCGCGAGTCTTTGGCCTATCTACGGGCCAAGAATCTCGACGTGAAAGAGCGAAATTGGATGACGGTATCTCAGCAGATGGACACCTGCCCCGGTTGTCAGCAGCCTGTCGCTCCTGGTGCCGCGCGGCACAGTTGCGGAGCCGTTCTCGATTACAAGAAAGCCCGCGAACTGCGCATGATTTCTGCGGCTGAATACGACGAAGCCGTAGCCGATGGGTTGGTTCCGGG
>CAZVYV010000422.1:0-3233 GCA_964630985.1 uncultured Occallatibacter sp. | reverse complement strand
CAAGTCATCACCAGCATCGGCTTCGATGAACTGAGTTTGAAGAAGCGGCACAAGCGTAAGCGTACAGCAGCACCGTGCCGTTCGCGTCGTTGACGCCGGGGCGGCGGGACGCTAGCTCCGCGAGGCTAGCGTTGGTCGCGGGCCGCCAGGCGGCGGGTGGCCGCGGCGAGTTGCTTGCGTTCGGCTTTGTCCCGCCGCTCTTCCACTCGGTATTCGCGGACCGCATCGGGGTGCGTTTGCTTCCAAACGTCCGGCAGCAGGCTGTGGTAGTCCGTCGAGCCGGCCAGCAGTTGATCGAGCACGTCCTTGATGTAAATCCACACGTCCAGGTCGTGACGCCGGGCACTGCTGGCCAAGGTCATCAGCATGGCACTCTGCTCGCCACCTGCCACGCTGCACACGAACAGCCACGCCTTGCGGCCCATGGCCACTTGCTTCATCAATCGTTCAACCGAATTGTTGTCGATCGGGATGCGGCCATCGGACGCGAACACGCAGAGCGCCTGCCAGTGATTGCGAATGTATCGCAGCGCCTCGGCGAAGTCGCTCTTCGGCAGCACCTGGCTCAGCGGCGCCGTGTCGAGCCAGGCCTTGATCCCTTGCAGGATGATCGTCGACTCGCGCTGGCGCAACGCTTGACGATCCTGCCAGGTCATGTCTGCAGCGCGCGTCTCGACGTCGTACAGCGCCTGAATCATGGCCAGCAGTTGCCGGCCCTCCGACTTGTACGTCGCCGCCTCCACGACCTTGCGGCGCGCATGGCCCCAGCAGGCGGCGAACGTCAATCGCTCGTCGCTCTGGATCACGACACTCGTGTTGCCCGAGAAACAATCCCCTTGCACGATGCAGCGGCTGTCCCGAAAAAAGTCGTCGGGGCCGTCGCGATGCCGCGACACGCGGAAGTCGAAGATGTTGTACGGTGCCAGATGCAAACCTCGATAAGCCCATAGCTTGGCCAACAGGCTGGAATCGCCTTTGGCCTTGGCTTCGGCCACCTTCTCCACCAACCGCCGGCTCTTCGCGTCTCCCGGGATGATCGCCGGCGGCGTTCTCGGCAGCAGCATGCGACAGCCCGTGTCGTCGATGCCCACGCCTATGTCTTGTTGCACCCGCCGCGTCATATAGTGGACCAGCGGCGCGACCACGAAGACCACCTGGCTCACGATGTTGAGCAACGTCGAACGACTGGGAATCCAGCCGCTCCCCGCGAACACGTCCTGCTGGCGGTAGATCGGCATATGCAGATGCCACTTGGCCTCGACGATCGTGGCCGCGATGCTGGTGTCGAAGCGGTCGCCCTCGACCAGCGAAGTCGGACGTTCGGGCGAAGCGACGCCGCAAGCGGGATTGCCCGGGCAGGCGTACTTCGGATATTTCTTGACCAGCACGTGCAGTTCGGGACGCGTGTAGACCAGCGTCTCGGTCGTGTCGTAGCCGATGATCGCGCGCTCGCCATGCGTCGCGCAGTTCTGTTGCGACGCGTTCCCGCCGATGATGCGTTCCTCGCGCCGCAAGTGGCTGGGCAGCGACTCGTCGCGTTTCTTTTTCTTCTTGGTGGTCCGCGTCACCGTGAACGTCTGCACGATCGCCTCGGCTTGTGCCTCGGCCTCGGCCCGCGCGGCCTGGAATTCTTCGCTGCTGTCGAAGGGCAGCAGCGCCTGGTTCGGGTCGGAGAGGATCCGCTTCTCGCTGCGATGGCCGTTGACGAAGTGGCTCAGCAGCTTGCGGAGCTTTTCGATTTCAAGGCCGAGCGCCTCGATCTGGCCTGCTTGAGCCGCGAATTCCGCGATCTGCTGGTGCTGCGTCGCGATGGTCGCTTCGAGCGCCGCGATCATCGCGACATGCTCTTCGATCTTCTTGGCTTGCTCGCCGATCGTGGCGACATTCCCTGGTTGAATGGCCGCCTGCGATTGAATCAGCGTGTGACTGGCTGGCAAGTCGTGCGGAATGTCGTGCGGTTCGATCGTCATGCCGCGTACCATAACGAGCTTTGCAAAAACCGCCAGAGGGAGCGCGCTGAAATCGACGAGATTTTCGGAAATAGTTTTCGCCGCACGCGCCGAACCTTCCGCTTTCGATCGACAGGCGCGCGGTTCAAGGGGCGATCGGCGGCGGCGCGGCGGCGCAGGCGTAACGCCGACGCCGCTTCACGCTCGCCAATTCAATCCCCGAGAGGAGCAGCGCCAGGTCGGTCGCGTCCATCAAGACGTGATCGGCGTCCGGCGGACAACGAGGTCTCTGAAAAGTCCCGCCTTCCAAACGCTTGTAAACGATCAGCAAGCCATCGCGATCCCAATGCATCAGCTTGATCCGATCGAGACGCCGATTGAGAAACAGAAACAGATCGCCCAAGCGAACGTCGCGCTGGAACTCCGACTGGATGATCGCATGCAGCCCGTCGAAGCTCTTGCGCATGTCAACGTGCTTCGCGTAAAGATAAATCTTCGTCTGCCCAAGAGGCGCGGGAAACGGCAACATCGTGACGCTCCGGGGCTAGCGCGTGGCGACGACCACTTCCTGGAAGGCGTCGGAACGTTCCGTGCGAGAACTCTGCACGAAGCTTGCCAGGCAACGAATCGCGTCCAGGCAGTCCACGGGAACCGAGACCTCGACCGCCGTGTTGAAATGAAAACGCACCAGCGCGGGCGGCGCGGTCCCGGCCGCCAAGTACGAGCCACCCGCCGGTTCACGACGGCGACCCGTCGCATCGCTCGGCGAACTCAAGCCCGCCGCAGTCGAGGCCGCCGCGATTCGCTTCGACCAATAGAAGAACGTGTGTACCGACACGCCTTCGCTGGCACAGAAGCGAGCCACGGTCTGCCCACTCGACCGATACCGTCCCAACCGTTCCGCCCATACCCGCCGCTTTTGAACGTCCTGACGACTTCTCATGGCCCTGGCCTCCAAGGAGAGATTTGAATGGGACGAACATGTCCCGGACAAACCTACACCCCGATTCGACGCCGAGCCGACCAATGCTTCAATGGGGCTGGAGTACGCTTACAATGGCGTCGCGGTCGCCAGCCGCCGAATCGCTAACGGCATCAGCGCGAGCAGTTGGGATGGCGTCGCAGCCTACGATGTCCCTGGCGCAAACGAATCAATCAGGCGATGGGCTTGCCGAGCGGACTCGCTCGTCACGATGGCCGCTCAAGGTCATTCGCAACAGGAAATGCTGCACGTTCTGCGAATGAGGAACCCGGTTCGCCACCTCCAGCAGCTTCGCGCAGAAC
>CAZVYV010000421.1:0-3239 GCA_964630985.1 uncultured Occallatibacter sp. | reverse complement strand
GGTGGCAATGGCGAGTGTGCTGATGCTGTGCTTCATGGCGTTTCCTCCTTGGGGAATTGCGGTGTTGATCACCGCATTCACTTAGGAGTGCGCCGTGGCCGAGAAAAAGGGGCAACATCCGGCCAAGATTATTTTCGCGGGTCACTTTTCGCTGCCGCCCGCCTCTTCCTCGCCGTACCCCTCCGGGGGCGGTGCCCCTGGATTGAGTTCGCGGTAAAGAAAGATCCGCGCCAGCGACCAGTCCCGCTTCACCGACCGCGGCGCCACATCCAGAGCCGCCGCAATCTGCTCCACAGAAAGGCCCCCAAAATACTTGAGTTCGACTACCTGTGCCTGCCGCGGACTCTTCTCCTTGAGCTTCTCTATGGCCGTGTCGAGAAAAATCAACTCGTCAAGCCGCTCCGGCGAAATCGCCAGGTTGTCTTCCATCTCCACGCGCTGCAATCCTCCCGCGCGCCGTTCGGCATTGTGCTGCCGCGCGTAATCCACCAGCACCCGCCGCATCACATGCGCGGCCACTCCTATAAAGTGCCCGTGGTCTTCGAAATCGATCTCCGCGCCCACAAGACGCAAGTACGCTTCGTTGATCAACGCCGTGGCCTGCAGAGTATGGTCTGGCCGCTCCCGCCGCATATACGCCTCGGCAATGCGGTGCAGCTCCGCATATACCAGAGGAAGCAGGCGGTCGGCCGCGGTCGCGTCGCCGGCGCGCATCGCCTTCAGTAGCCGAGTCACTTCTCCGGGATTCGATTCCACCTGAGCTTCCTTCTCCCTGCATCGTACTGCGATGCTCGTTAGCTACCTGTCCTATTCGCACCTCACCGGGCCTCGATCCCCTCGGCCCCTGCCGTTCTACTCCTTATTGGCTACGCCCGGCTCCCTGCCTTCGTGTCAATCCCCTAATTCGAGATTCTCTCCGCAACCCCTTGAAACAACTCACCAAATTCTCTTTCCAAGTTTGCTGATTATCTCTTCCGAATCGCTAGACTTGTCTTAGGTGAGCAGGCCACAGGTTCCTTGAAACGCGCCGCCTCAGAAAGGCCAAAAATAATTAAATAAAAAAAATTAGAATGTTTCGCCTAACTTTCGCTATCTAACTCGTTTAGAATCAGCAAATAGGTTTCGGGGATAGCCTCAAATGACGTCGAAATGCGTCGAATTGATGGCCAATAACCACTTTGGAATCAACGCGAGCGAGCATGAAAATGAACGATGCGCAATCCGCCGTGTATCCGACGGCAAACACTGCACTTAGATCGCAAAGCGTGCCGCGGCTACCTCTCCACCGTCTCCCAATGGCCCGATTTCCCCGATCGAAAGATGGCTTCGATCACAGCCATGTTGCCGATCGAGTCTTCAAGCGGCACCGGCACCTCGGTGTTGTCCCGCACGGCTCGCGCGAAGGCGTCGCCTTGCAGCGTGTATTGATCGGAGATTGGGAAACTCTCCATCGTGACTCCGCTGAAGGTGAGATCGCCCGTTGAGTCGATAAAGAGCCGCGTGGGCCGGTCGATGGGCGCATTGAACGGAATCTCAAGTTCAATGCGGCCGCGCGAGCCAAGAAACTGGATCTTCTGGCAGGGAATCTGCTGCGTGCTGCACGTGAAGACGGCGTGTCCCGCGCCAAAGTCGAGCAGCGCCGAAGTCAGCCGGTCGGTTCCCGTTTGCGCATCGCGATCAACGAGCGCGACCACCCGCCGAGGCTCGCTCTTGAACGCGTAGCGCGACGCCTGCACAAGGTAGCATCCGATGTCGTAAAGCGCGCCGCCTCCGGTTTCGATCTGGTTGCGGATGTTGGCGGGGTTGATATTGAAGTAGCTGTAGACTCCGGCGACGGCGCGCAATTCGCCGATGCGGCCCTCGTCGATGAGTTGGCGTACGCGCAGCCATTGAGGCGCGCTGCGGATCATGAAGGCTTCGCAGATCTTGACTCCGGTGCGGGCTCGAACGTCGAGTAGTGTTTTGGCCTCGGCGACGGTCATGCTCAGCGGCTTTTCGCAGAGCACGTGCATGCCGGCTTCGGCGGCTTTTATCGTCCACGGCACGTGGAGCTGATTGGGCAGAGGATTGTAGATCGCATCGATGTCAGGATCGTCGATCAGATCCTCGTAAGAGCCGTAGGCCTTGGGAATGCCGAGTTTCGTGGCCGTCTCCCGGGCCTTGTCAAAATCACGCGACGCAATGGCCGTGACAATGGTCAGCTCTCCCTGCTGCATGGCTGGAATCACTTTTTTTACGCCGATGTTGGCGGTGCTGAGCACTCCGAAACGAAGCTTCGTCGACATAACGGCATGATAACGCTGCGCGGTGAGTTTGAAGATTAAGCGAGTTTGACAGCCATGGCAATCGCCTCGGCAGCATCGGAGGCCACACGGACGAGACCGCGATTCTTCGATTCGATGAAGCCCGCTGCGACAGCCGTGTCAATGAACGCCAGGAGGCCGTTCCAATAATTCAGCGTGTTGATCAGGATGCACGGCTTGGCGTGCAGTCCGATTTGCGCCCAGGTGATCGCTTCCAGCAATTCGTCGAGCGTGCCGTAGCCTCCGGGCAGCGCGAGGATGGCGCCGGAAAGCTCGTGAATGCGGGCTTTGCGCTCATGCATCGTAGAAACGAGTTCAAGCGAAGTCAGGCCGTTATGAGCAATCTCGCGGCCACTGAGCGCCGCAGGCAGCACGCCAATCACTTCACCGCTCGCGGCCAGCGCCGCATCGGCCACCGCGCCCATCAGGCCACGGCAGGCTCCGCCATAAACCAGTCCGAGGCCGGCTTGGGCGATCGCTCTACCGAGCGCTGTTGCCTCGGCGCGAAAGGCAGGATCGTTGCCAAACGCCGATCCGCAAAAGACGGCGACGCGGCGAAGGGGCTTGGTTGTGCTGGTCATGGTTCTTTCAGGATAACGGGCGAGAGGGCGCGATTTGGCACTTTTCAGAAGCGGACCTTCTGTGTCATGCTTGCTTCTATGGGGAACAAAGACAGGGGTAAGAAAGAAGTCAAGAAGGCTCCCAAGCCGAAGCCGAAACCAGAACCCGGACGCAAGCGCGAAATCTTCGCGCCGCCTCCGCCGAAGTAACCGAGGGTCAGAAGTTCGAATTGCGCCCCGGCTCGTAAGTCGGCATGTGAGCTTGTCCCGGCGCCAATTCCGATTGCCTTGCGGCGCCCAACCGGCCGGCGCAAGGCAGCGCAATCCCTCAACCTGATTCAAAAACGAAAGGCCATCCCGATGGGATGGCCTTTTT